>CAZTXI010000001.1:0-3809 GCA_964617265.1 uncultured Carnobacteriaceae bacterium
ACATGGACGGTATGTGGGAATTGATCGATTGGTTGAGCTTCAACAAATTCATAGCCAAAGTCACCTAACCACTGTAAATCATCCGCTAATGTTTTTGGATTACATGAAATATAAATAATATTCTTACTTCCGTAACGGCCAATGCTTCGCATCATTTTTCCACCAGCACCACTTCTTGGTGGGTTTAAGATTAATAAATCAGGTGTTTCCCATGTTTCTTTTAGTTCTTCTAATCCTTTACGCGCATCACTTGCGAAGAATCGCGTATTGGTTAAACCGGCTTTTTCAGCATTTTCTTTTGCTGATAAAATTGATTGTTCAACTAATTCAATACCAACTAGTTCTTTTGCTTCTTTTGCAAATGGTAAACTGAACGTTCCAATTCCACAAAATAAATCTAAAACGCGCATATCAGCATTCATTTCGGTCATTTCCATTGCAATAGCAACCATTTGTTCAGCTTGTTCTGAGTTTGCTTGGAAGAAAGTATCGAAATATAGTTTATAGTGGAAACCGTTCAATTCTTCATTGATGTAATTGCGTCCATGTAATACATGCTTCTCTTCTGGAATCATTTGATCCGCATAGTCTGTACTCACAATCCATAACACACTCGCGACTGTATCAAATTTTTCTGTTAACTGATGAATTAAATCTTCTACAGCTTCCGGTAGTTGCTCAGGTGCTTCTGTCGCATATAATACGACCATAATTTCACCTGTAGCAGATGAGCGACGCATCATGAGTTGGCGCAATAATCCAGTATGTTCTTCTTTATTATAACCTTTTAGTTCATGATCTTTTTGCCATTGCGAAATGGTCTTTTTAATGCCCATCATCGGCTCAGGTGCTAAAATGGATTCTTCTAAATCGATAATGTTTTTAAAGTTACCTTGTTGGTGCATACCTAATTCACCGTTCGGACCAAATGTGAAATCCATTTTATTTCGATAATGATTTGGATTCTCTAGCCCAATAATTGGACGAACTAAAGAAGTATCAAAATCACCTTTTGTTAAGTAGGTTTTTACTAAATTTTCTTTGTAATCAAGTTGTGCATCGTAATTCATATATTGAAGCGGCGTTCCACCCGCAATCGTTGGTTTAATCGGGTTATCTAAATTACGGTCAGTACTTGGTTTTAAAATTTCATCAAATTCTACAAAAGCTCTACGTCTACCTTTTGCGTTCGGTACGGTTACGCGAACTTCATCACCAGGAACAACATTCGGTACAAATACGACTAGTTGTTTCCCCATCGATCCACGATCTGGCGCATGTGTATAGAATGCCACACCATGTCCTTTTTCATTAATATGATCAATTGTTAAATCCAGTACTTCTGCTGGAAAATTATTCTTATTCAATGATTCACCTCATTTAAACTTTTTCATCATCTATTTTACCTTTATTTGATAGTGAAAGCTATCTTTATTAAAGCACTTCAACTATAACTTCTTTGCGCTTTAAATTAGAAAAATTGAATCGCTACATGACATGAAAATAAAAAAGATGCAGACAGTTATCTACACCTTTCAAATATTATTCATCATGCATTTAATTCAAATTCATTCATCATACTGAATATTTTCCGTACTGTATTTACATTCCGTATGGTTATCTGCTTATAAATCTTTTTGGATACAATTCGATTAAGCCCACTTTTGGAAGCATTCTCTCTTGATACCGACCACAGTATCGCCCCTGGCACATAAAATACCGTATCAATTTCTGGTCTAATAATGAATTGATCCAAATTCATTTCATCATCTATTTCATCCCATAAGAATAGAACATCACTTTTCATTGTTTTATCATTCACCCAATCTTCAGGTAAACGATTCATAACCTGTTGAAATTGATTTAGGCTTCGAATAAGCACTTTAATTTCAATCGAAAAATCTTCCATAATAACGGCTTCAAGTAACTGAACGATTTCGGTTTCTGAATGCACCGAATCTTCAAATATAATATTACCTGAATTGATATATGTTATGACATTCAGCATCCCGATCCGTTCAAAAGATACCTTTAGTTCTTTCATATTTATTTTATTTCGGCCACCAATATTTATCCCCCGCAATAACGCTACATAAATCATCCGCTTCACTCTCTCTGAATATTAATCTAAAACAAGCAGTCTGTCTGAAATTAAAACTTTACTCAATTACTGCCCAATAAAGTCTTCAGTCCTTAAGATACTCGCATCACTAAATAAGCGATCTGAACCAACAGAATCAACTTGTAACGCATAGATATCTTCTTTTTGGGTTGGCACATTATTAGCCGACATCGGAATATTGGCGTTAATTTCAAGTGGCATTTGATTTCCACCCATAACTAGCCAGTTAACTTCTAAAACACCCGTCCTAAAGTTATAATTCATTCTTGTAATATCTCCATAATCATCTGCTAAATCTTGTACAGTTACGATGTCACTTAACTCTTCGTCTTTTATTTTTTCAAAATACATATTCCATTCATTCCAAGAACTGATTTTTTCATCCACTTCTTCTTGGTCAGTTATTTCAACGTAAGCATCTCGATAACGACGGTACATCCAGTCTAATACATGATTCTCCTCATCATCTTCTACTATCCGGAGCAGCACAAACTCTTCTGGCGACATTTCAGCCTGCCCATCATCGAAATAATGTTCATGGAGTTGTGACCAAGTGTACCACCCACCTTGTCTAATTGTACGTGTGGGTTCATTATCTGCAGTAAATGATGGAATATCCGTTTCAGGTATGAGTTCAAAATCATCATCTACCCTTTCGAAGTTTGACTGATGATATTTGATGGCTTCAAAAAAGAAATTATCCATCTCATTCGGCTGATACACTTCACCCGAATAATCTTCCAATATAAATTCATTAACACCATCCCAATCTTCATGAAGATTAAGCGTTTCAGCGCCATATTTATATTGATAGATGTTCGTCTTTCCATAGCCTTTGTCCACATCGTTATAAACGGCATCCGGTTCACCAAACAAAGTTATCATGTCTTTAGGAATTACTTTTGTCTTCTCTCCGCCCTGCATTTTACTGTGCGTTGGCTAATTATAGTGTTTTTCTAAAAATGCGAGTCGTTCATACACATCATTCATCGATTCGATTTCATCATTTCTATAAGAACGAACTGTTCTATTATATTCTCGTCCCGCTTCTCTAACTGGACTCGTATAACTGTTCCAACCAAAGAATAACGTAATGATTAATACAAGTACTGCGATGACAACTAATACTAAAATAAAAAATCCCTTTAGTATTTTTTTCATGCATACCCTCCTACAGAGTTTTTAAAATGCTTCTCTTTAAATTTATATTAAATGACAACAGAAAAGACTGCAATCGATTCGAATGTACTTATTGTTCAAGTATGCTAAAATGATATCAAGAACTTTATGGAGGATGATAAAATGAACCAAGTACTTGTTGAAATTTGTTTACGTGTCCGCGATATTGATGCGACATTAGATTTTTACACGAATCTATTCGATTTTGAAATTGCGAGCCGTAGAGAGTTTCCAGAAGATAAATTTGATTTAATTTACTTAAACTCACCTGGATCAAATGTACAAATCGAACTAACTTACAACTATGATGCTGATCCATATGAAGTTGGAAATGGTTTTAGTCATTTAGGTGTTACTGTAAATGATTTAGAAGCTATGCATGAAATCTGTAAAGACTCGGCATACGAAACAGGTGACCTAAGAGGCTTATCAGGTGGAACACCAAGTTACTTCTTTGTAACGGATCCAGATGGTTACCGTATTGAAGTAAAGCGCGCTAAATAATTTA
>CAZTXI010000001.1:3909-23731 GCA_964617265.1 uncultured Carnobacteriaceae bacterium
TTTGTAACGGATCCAGATGGTTACCGTATTGAAGTAAAGCGCGCTAAATAATTTAGAAGTTATGTAAAATAAAATCGCAAGCAATATACAATCATTTGTAAGCGAATACAGTACATGGTAAGTTGTTAATAAATGAAGTGATAAATACCAAAAGGAGAATTTATTTTGAATAAAAAAATAATAAAGTAGTCAATTTCATTTTAGGAGTCATCGTTGGTTTAATTTTAAGAGAACTTGTTCGTTATCTATGGGGCGTTTAATCCGTTGTCTTTGCTTTTAGAGTAAAATAAAACAAGGATAGAGTAAACAATACTCTTCCCTGTTTTTTGTTTTGTCTAATGTAAATATTGAAACTAATCAATTCTGTGCCACAAATTAGTTTATATCGTATATTATGGGCTTTACGACCAATTACCTCAAAAAATATGCCTATTCTTTAGAGTTACCGGCAGATTTTCGCGACCAATTACCTTTAAAACCTGCTGACGAGGTAATTGCTTAAAAAAATGTGCCCATTAATCAGAGTTATCGGCAGATTTTCGCGACCAATTACCTTTAAAATGCGGTGGCACGATCTATATATTATAATTCAAACAGTGTACAAAAAAAACGTAAATGCAAAGATTAAAATCCATTGCATTTACGTCGTGTTATTATTTAAATTTCTTCATCGTTTATTTTTTTAGTGAAGCTGCCTTGGAGGACTTATTCAAAATGTAAACCTCCATATCCAACTTAATAACCCATTTATATAGAGAACTACCCTAAAAATTCTTTAGCTGATAAAGAAAGTCTATGAAATGACATTGGTTTCTAATTCAAAGGCTTGTAGTGCTTCTTCTTCATCACCTGTTGTAGAACGAATAGAGAAAGAAATATTTAAAAAGTGTTCTGAGACTCTTTGTAATGAAATAAGTACGCTATAAATATTCTTTGAAAGTGCCGCTGGATAAACCTTAGAGTTCAGTCGAACAACATGTTCTTTACGCGTTTTTGAAATCAACTGTTTAATTTCCTTTTGAACGTTTGCAATTTTTTGGAAATTATCAATTTCACGCGTACTTAGTGTCTCAAATCCTAAATCAAACATGTTAGATATCAGTGTATATATTTGTTCCAGCTCTTCTTTTGTTTCTTCAGAGAAATATAATTCTTTCTTTTTCATATCATTGGTTTCTTTAAATAAGAGCATCGAATAGTCTCCTAATCGTTCAATGTCATTTACGACATGGTGTAAGCCCCCAATGAGTTCTTCATCCGCATTCGATTGAGTAGCAGCTGAAATGCGGATAAAATATCTTGTTAGTTCATTTGTTAAGTAATCAATACGATCTTCAACTTCCTGAAGTTGTTTTTTCTCACTCGTATCCTCATGAATTAAGGCATGAAATGATTGATCAAGATTTTGTCGTGCTAAAATAGCCATTTCATAAAGTTCTTTTAAAGCTTGTTCAATAGCGACTGCTGGTGTTTTTAGGAATCGCTCGTCAATATATAATAATTCTCGGTTTGCTTCTTCTTTATCTTTGATTATTCTTTCAGATAAATGAACCAATGGATCTAAGAAGTAAAGCAACACAAGTGTATATAAAGCATTATAAACTAAGTTAAAAGTCGCTAAACTAAATTGAGGTTGCCCTGAGAACATGCTCTCAAACACTGCAACAATTGGTTCTCTAAAAATCATTAAAATGATTGTAAAAGTAACTGCTCCAATAATACTTGTGATTAAATGGAATAATGCAATACGTTTTCCTTTAGCATTAGTAGTCAGAGAAGCCATAATTCCATCACTACATGTCCCGATATTCGCTCCCATAACTAAGAAAAAGGATTGATCAATATTTTGGATAACACCTGTTGCTAGAAACGCTATAAATACACCCGTTGCTGCAGAAGATGATTGAATAATAGCTGTAAATAAAATACCTAGTAATACTAATAAGATAGGATTTTGCATAATTTCATATTTGAAGACTTGAGAAAGCTGAACACTTAATATTGAATCTGATCCTCCAATTGCCATCTCCATAACTTCCATCCCAATAAATAACATCCCAAAACCAATTAAGAATGGTGCGATTTTATTGAGTTTTTCATTTTCTGTTGAGAATATAATCATTACCCCAACAAATGCAAATGCAGCAAATACAGCACTAATGCTGAATCCACCCTTGCTTAAACCTGATAATGCAAATATAAACGCTGATAGTGTCGTACCAACTTTCGAACCAAGAATAAATCCTGCTCCTTGTTTAACAGAAACAATACCTGCATGAGCAAGTCCAACTGTCATAATCGATGTAGCGGAAGACGATTGAACGAGTGCAGTCGCACCGATACCAATCCCATAATTGACCATTCTGTTCTTATTAATTTTCTTGAATATTGTTCGAATTCCTGATCCAGCACTTTGTTCTAAACCTGAACTCATTTGTTTCATTCCAAACATAAATACAGCTACTCCGCCTAACATAAGTAGCAAGTCCATTATAATTTCCATTTTTTTTCCCCAATTTTCTATAATTTATTATCTGTCTAAATACACTACATCCCCAATAAATGCGCAGTGTAAATAATAATATACAAACTACAAACATTATAACTTATTCAGCTAGTAAATATAACTATTTTTTAAATATTAATGTTATTCTAATGTACATTAGAAGCGACTCCCAGCTTGTTCTCTTATCAACTTTCCATTCATCACTTTTAACTTCATGTCTTATAAAATTACATAATCTTTTTGATAGGATGTCTAATAACTGTTTTTAAGTTCTCCGGTTTTGATTTACGAGGATCTCCGATATATATTTCATGATGATATCGAGTGGAAAAATCTGGTTCATAACCATTGTCATGCATGAACGCTGTCATTTCATCTACCGTTCGTGGTTCATCATCATAAGGGCCAATATGCATGCATTGAACAACTAAGCCTTCATCATAAGCCATGTAATACACGCTTGAATAATCCATTTTTTTCTTTTCAGAAACTTGTTTAATTGCCCAATCAACATCCTCTTTTGAAATAAAATCAGGGATTCGAATAAATGATATAAAGGAAAAATCATCTTTTCTTTCATAATCCATTCCTTTAAGCCCATCTATCCACCAAAATCCTTCTAACGGCGGAACCACATATTGAAAGAAACCATCCATTTTATAATCCGTTTTGTAGCTCATTTTCAATGTATAAGCTACTCCATATAAAAGTTGGATGGACTGACTATATTCACCATCTGCTTCATTTGGATTTCCTTTGCCATTTACAGCAATGAAATTCATTTTTGGAATGCGAATTATTTCAGGTTTATTTTTAGGTTGATAATATTCTTTGTATTCTTTTTTAAAATCAAACATTTTTTAATCCCCTTTCGTATAGTTCATTAACAGTAGCTAAATAGCCATGATTAACTTGTCTTACAAATTAATCATGGCTTTAGTATATATTATTTTTTCATTCGATTACTTTCTGACAAGCTTTGTGACCGACTCTATATGATGAGTTTGCGGGAACATATCAACCGGCTGTACTTCTTCAACTTTATATCCACCTTCGTCAAATAGCTTTAAATCGCGCGCTAAGGTACTTGGGTTACAACTGACGTAAACGACACGTTCGGGTTGAATTTCAAGCACTGAGTCGATAAATTCAGGTGCTAATCCTTTACGTGGTGGGTCAACGACGACAACATCTACTTTGAAACCTGCTTTTGCTTTTTTAACTAACCATTCTCCAGCATCCGCTACTTCAAACTCTACGTTTGTCATTTGATTGTCTGCAGCATTTGTTTTAGCATTATCGATTGCTTGCGGAACAATTTCAACACCGTATACTTGCTTCGCTTTTTCAGCTAGCCCTAATGTCATTGTCCCGATTCCACAATAAGCATCGAGTACTGTTTCAGAACCGGTTAAGTTTGCATATTCTACAGCGACAGAATATAATTTTTCGGTTTGTACACTGTTTACTTGATAGAATGATTGATGAGAAACTTTAAACGTATGTCCCATTAATTCATCTGTATAGTAATCTTTTCCAAATAAAACCATCGCTTGTTTTCCAAGAATGACGTTTGTTTTATCTGAGTTAATATTTTGAACAATGCTCACTACATTCGGCATCATTTCTTGAATCGCTTTAACGATTTCTTTTGCATTGGGTAAAACGAATGTACGGGTAACCAGAATAATCATTAATTCTTCTGTGAAATGACCGCGACGAACGATAATATGACGAATATCTCCAGTATGATTTTTCTCATCATAGGCTGACACATCATGTTGTCTTAAAATATCTCTTACTTTGATAATTGCTTTATCAATTTCTGGGTCTTGAATGACAAAGTCTTCGATTGGAATTAAGTCATGTGATTTCTTTTTATAAAAACCAGTTGTTAATTGACCATTGATTTCACGCACAGGAATCTGCGCTTTATTACGGTAACCAAATGGATCCGACATGCCAATTGTTTCAAGTACGGGAACATCTTCTAAGCCTCCAACTTTTTTCAATAACTTGTCAACTTGATTTTGTTTGAATGTTAGTTGTTGGTCATAAGCCAAATGTTGTAGGGGCATTGTTCCACTTTGAGTATGAATCGCATCAATGATTTCAACACGGTGAGGGCTTTTTTCAAGGATGTTAACGGCATAACCGTGACCCATTTTACGGCCGGTGTGTGTAATCATGACTTCTACTGTCTCATCGGGTAAAGCATTCTCAATAAAAATTGGGTAATGGTCGATTCGTGCTACACCTAACCCTTGGTGCGAGAGATCATGAATAACCATTTCATACGTTTGATTTTCTTTTACGGGTAAATCTTTTTTATATTTACTCATTTTAATTCCTCATTTAATTTTCTTTTTTCTGATTCTTCTTCATTATGTCAAAAAGAAAAGGTACGAGCAACTCGTACCTTAAACTATTTATTCAATTTCACTATTTATGTCATCTAAATAAGATAATTCAGTTGTGAAGATTGATTTCATCTTGAATCTTTCTTCTTCTGATAGATCTTTAATCTCATTTTCGATTGGTGAAATATTTGCGACGACTTCGACGTGATGGTTTAAGTTGTCAAAACGAACAGGGGCATCTCCACCATACTCACCGTCCAAGTTGATCATTAAACGTGACTCGTTTAAGACATCAATATCAACAAAATCTGTCTGTTTATGAATAACTAACGGGCTATCTAAGTGTGTACCATCCGTTAAAAGCTTACTTGCTAGTTGCATTAACTCAAACGGATTAGCTTTTTTCACAATAATCAGTGAAAACTTACCATCCCCTAAGACTTTGTCTGGGACAATATTATTAAAGCCTCCAACTGTACTCGATAAGGCAACGAAGACTAATGTTGCGTCCCCTTCATATGAACCACCTTCATAATCGATTTTAACCGGGAGTGCGCGAACACTTGGTAATAACTCAGCACCTTTTATAACATACGCTAAATACCCGAATATTGTTTTTAATTGTGGTGTAACGTCAAAAGTGACAGAAACTAAGTTCCCCATCGCACCAATATTTACAAAATATTCTGCTGTTTCTTCGGTCGTTACTTTTCCAATATCCATATAAATCGATTCTTCTTGATGAATCAATTTAGCGGCTTCCACTAAATTATTTCGTGGAATTTGTAATGCTCGCGCATAATCATTGGTTGTTCCAGCTGGGATAATAGCTACAGTTGGTCGGTATTCTTTTTCAGCAATACCACTAATAACCTCATGTATCGTTCCATCTCCACCAGCTGCTACAATTAAATCAAAGCCCGCATCACTACAACGTGCTGCTTCATTTTGGGCAGACAAAGGTTCTGGTGTTGTTTGAAATGCGCTTGTTTCGTAGCCAGCACTCTCATAAACTTGGATAATGTCCGGCAATTCACGCTTAACAATTTCTCGTCCAGAACTCGGATTATAAATAATTCTTGCCCGTTTCCTCATATTTCTACTCTCCCCATCATCACCCGTATATTACACGAATGATTAACGTTTATTTAATTCTTGTGCTAATAATTTGTTGATAACTCCAGGGTTCGCTTTTCCACGCGTTTGTTTCATAATTTGACCAATTAAGAATCCTTGTGCTTGTTTTTTACCGTTTTTGAAGTCTTCAACAGACTGTTCGTTATTGTCTAATACTTCTGAAATAACTGGTAATAAAACTGCTGGATCACTTAACTGTGCCCAACCTTTATCTTCTACTAACCCACGGACATCTTCAACTTTTTCTTTCATTAATTCAATAAAGACTTGTTTTGCAATTTTTGATGAAATTGTTTCGTCTTCAATTAATTGAATCATCTCAGCTAATCCTGCTGGTGTTAAGGTTGTTTCATCAATAGATACAAGTTCTTTATTTAAGTGAGCTGAAACATCTCCCATCAACCAGTTTGAAGCTAATTTAGCATCCGCTCCATGTTCAACTGTTTTTTCAAAGAAGTCAGCCATTTGAACAGTATCTGTTAAAACGACGGCATCATATTCTGGAATACCAAACTCTGAAACGTAGCGTACACGACGTGCTTCTGGCATTTCTGGTAGTTCTGCACGAAGTGTTTCAATCATTTCAGTTGAAATCTCAAATGGTAAGATATCGGGTTCAGGGAAGTAACGGTAATCATCCGCTCCTTCTTTCACTCGCATTAAGACTGATTGACGTGTTGTATCATCATAACGACGTGTCTCTTGTAACGCTTCTTCTCCACTTAATAATAAGCGTTCTTGGCGACCTTGTTCGTAAATTAAACCTCGGCGCACGTTATTAAATGAGTTTAAGTTTTTCAATTCAGTTTTCACACCAAATGCTTCTTGGCCATATGGGCGGAGTGAAATGTTTGCATCCGCACGCATTGAACCTTCTTCCATTTTTACATCTGAGACACCTGTAAATTGGATAATTTGTTTTAAAGCTTCTAAATAAGCATATGCTTCTTCTGGTGAGCGAATATCTGCTTCTGAAACAATCTCTAACAATGGTGTTCCTTGACGGTTTAAGTCAACGTAAGAGTAACCATCTGTTCCGTGAGTGTTTTTACCGGCATCTTCTTCTAAATGCACGCGCTCAATACGGATACGTTTTTTCTCTCCGTCTACTTCGATATCAATATAACCATTTTTACCAATTGGTTTTTCATCTTGTGTAATTTGGTAAGCTTTCGGGTTATCTGGATAAATATAGTTTTTACGGTCAAATTTTGTTTCTTGGTTAATCTCACAATTTAAGGCTAGAGCTGCTTTAATCGCTAACTCAATTCCTTTTTCGTTTGGAACAGGTAAAACTCCTGGGTAACCCCAGTCGATGACGCTTGTATTTGAGTTTGGTTCTGCTCCAAATCCTGCTGCTGAAGGCGAGAACATTTTTGAATTTGTTTTTAATTCAACGTGTACCTCAATACCAATAACTGTTTCAAAATTCATTTATTTGTCTCCTCCTTCAAGGTTTGGGTATTGTTTATGGAAATCAGTTGCTTGTTCAAAAGCATGACCAACTTGGTATAATGTAGCTTCGTCAAAGTAATTTCCAATTAACTGCATTCCTACTGGCATTCCGTCTGAGAATCCGGCTGGAATATTTAATGCTGGTGCACCAATTAAGTTCGCAATGGTTGTTAAAATATCGCCATAATATGTTTCAACTGAATCTTCTTCCACTGTTTCACCAATTAGTGGTGCAGTAGAAACGGCTGTTGGTCCAACAATGAAGTCAACTTGTTCTAAGATTGTTTCAAATTCATTGCGTAAAATCGTACGAGCTTTCGTTGCTTGTCCATAAAGTGCATCATAATGCTCTACACTTAAAGAAATTCCACCTAAAACAATACGTTTTTTAACTTCTGTTCCGAAACCTTCTGAACGTGATTTAACGTAAAGTTCTTCTAATGATTTAGCATCTTTATTACGGTAGCCATAGCGAATACCATCAAAACGTTGTAAGTTACTTGATGCTTCAGCTGATGCAATCGCGTAATACGTCGGAATACTGTATTTTAGATCTGGTAAGCTTACGTCGATAATTTCAGCACCTAATTCTTCTAATGTTTTTACAGCTGTTTTAACGGTTTCTAAAACACCCGGTGTCACCATTGATTCATCAAATAATTCTTTTGGAAGACCGATTTTTAGACCTTTAATGCTTTCACCAATTTTTTCAGTATAATCAATTTCTACTGCTGCTGATGTGCCATCTTTTTCGTCTTTTCCACTTAATACATTTAACATAACAGCATTCTCTTCCACTGTACGTGTTAATGGACCAATTTGATCTAAACTTGAAGCAAAAGCAATAGCTCCGTAGCGCGAAACAGTACCATATGTAGGTTTTAGACCAACAAGGTTTGTGTAAGAAGCCGGTTGGCGAATCGATCCACCCGTATCTGTACCCAATGAAACAGGAACCATTCCAGCCGCAACAACTGCTGCTGAACCACCTGAAGATCCACCTGGAACTTTTGTTGTATCCCATGGGTTACGTGTTGTTTGTAGCTTCGAGCTTTCTGTTGTACCGCCCATCGCAAACTCGTCTAAGTTTACTTTTCCAACAATAATCATACCTGCTGCTTGTAATTTTTCTACGACTGTTGCATCATAAACCGACACGAAATCCTCTAACATAATTGAAGCAGCAGTCGTCTTGAAATCTTTTGTTACAATGTTATCTTTTACAGCAACTGGAATTCCGTCTAAAACGTTATTTGGATCTACGCCACGTTCATCCACTAAGCGTGCTTTTTCAAGTGCATAATCTTTGTTGTATGAAATAAAAGCCCCTACTTGATCTTCTACTTCTAAAATACGATCGAATGTCGCTTCAATTAGCTCTACAACCGTTAATTCCTTTTTAACTAATAAATCATGTAATTCATGAACCGTTTTTGTATGTAAATGCATTAAGCTCCACCCTCTCCATCATCTAAAATCGCTGGTACTTGAATTAAATTATCAACTGTTGCTGGCGCATTATCTAATAGTGCAGCAATTTCTTCTTTATCGCGTACCGGCTCGTCTTTTCTAAAACTTGCTCGCCCTTCTACAGAACCATAAAATGTTCCTTCAACACCTGTCGTGTCTAGTTTGGCTAACTCTTCAAACATTGAAACAGATTGGTTAATTTCTCTTGTCAGTGTATCCATTTGAGCATCTGTAAATTCTAGCTTCATAATCGAGCCAATTTCTTTCACTAACTCTTCATTGATGTTCATGTTTTCACCATGCTTTCTCTTTTAATCGTTTATTTTAATTAAATACGTGTGCAAAATATTCCGATTCCGTTCGGTCCTTTTTCAAAAAGGCTTCAATATTTTGCGGTGATTCAACGACTATTTCAACCGCTAAATCAGCTGGTAAATAAGTCGTTGCACTTTGTTTTAAATATTGGGTAAAGGCAATCATTTCAGCCTCTCCAAAGAATTGCGTCATAATATTAATGGTTAACGACTCTAAACGGTCATTAACATAATGGGCTTGTCCTGTTATCCCACTTAAATCTGGGAAAAAGGCTTCAACCTCTGATTGGAAGTTTGCGAAAGCATTTCCTTCAGAAGAATCTCGTCCTTCTAACGGAAAAATAATTCGATTTTCATTTACGTTATCCCAATTTTGTACAACAGTTGAGCCATTTGTACTCGTTCCAGTAGCCACATAAACACCGCCACCTAAGTCATCACGGGCTGCCTGTTCATAAATACCTATAAATACAGGAATCGTCGACAGTTCTTCAATTTGTCTAATTCGACGAACAATTTCATTCGCCATGACTTGACCTTGTTCGAGTACTTGTTCGGATGAAATGTTTTGCGACCATTGTCTATATTCATTATCTGTATAGTAATCAACAGTATTCATCGCTAAACCAATACTTATAGCAGATGGTGTTTCAGAACCGGACTCTTTATAAAAGTCTAATTCTAAAATGGACTGTAAATAATTTGGTACTCTTGCACCATGATTATAAACGCCTGTTGAAGGATTGAACTCTGCCGATTGAGCGGGATTTAATCCGTTTAAAAATTCTTTATTAGCAATTTCCTCATCAGACATATCCTCCGTTGCGACATTTGATACACGTCCTAACCAGCCTGTTACCATTTCTTGGGTTAAATACTGGCCTTCTTGTATAAGATAGTCATCTGTTGAATAGTGTTCTTGCGATAATCGCATTAAATCCTTTTCAAATAAGGCGATATTAATACCTGAATTTAGATTTAATGTTATCCCACGATTATTGCTTGTTTTATAGCCACCTTCATCTGTTAAGACAGGTACGTAATAACCTTCACCTAATTGGTTTTGACGAATCGCATTGGGTACAGTCTGCGCACCATTTGCTTGATCGTTTTCACCATCTGTCGTTTCATTTCCTGTAGGATCCGCACAGCTACTTAATATCAGTGCAGAAAAAAGGAGGATGGATATTGTTTTTAATTTATTCATTTATTCTACCTCACTTGTTGGTTGAATATTTAGTTTAGCAAGTAATTCTTGCTCACTCCATATTTCAATTCCTAAGTCTTCTGCCTTTGTTAGTTTACTTCCAGCACTTTCACCAGCGACTAGTAAGTCCGTATTTTTTGACACACTACCGGTTACTTTAGCCCCTAATAATTCCAACTGTTGTTTTAACTCATTGCGGCTAAATCTTTCCAATTTACCTGTCAATACAATGGTCTTTCCTTCAAATTCAGCTGATGCTTCTACAGCAACTGTTTCAGTTGGCTGTATATAAGTTAAATTAATGCCTCTCTCTTCCAATTGATGCATTAAATCTTTTGCTTCGTCATTATCAAAAAACGATGTCACACTTTCTGCAATAATTTCGCCGATACCTTCTATGCTTAAAATGTCTTCATAGCTAGCTTTCATTAATTGATCAATATCTTGGAATTTTTGTGCAATTAAGCGGGCTGTATTCGACCCAACATGGCGAATACCTAAACCAAATAATAGACGTTCTAATGAATTAGCTTTTGATGTCTCAATGGCATCGACTAATTTCTTGGATGATTTTTCACCCATTCGTTCGAGTTCCATTAATGGTTCAGTTGTTAAATCATATAAATCAACAACATTCTTAATCAACTCTGCGTCAAATAATTGACGAACACGTTGTTCACCTAACCCATCAATATTCATTGCATTACGTGATGCAAAATGAATAACCCGTTCTGATGCTTGAGCTGGACAAGCAGGATTAATACATCGTAAAGCTACTTCTTCTTCTAAATGCGTTAATTCACTGCCACATGCTGGACATTCGGTCGGAATAGCATACGGTTGACTATCTTCAGGTCGGTCATCTAAAACAACACGTAAGACTTCTGGAATAATATCTCCCGCTTTATGAATAATGACGGTATCATTAATTCGCACGTCACGTTCTTTTATTAAATCGACATTATGCAAACTTGCACGTTGAACCGTTGAGCCTGCGACAACTACAGGTTCCATTATGGCAGTTGGTGTCACAACACCCGTTCGGCCTACGGTCCATTCAATATTTAATAATGTTGTTTCCGCTTCTTCTGCTTTAAATTTATAAGCAATTGACCAGCGTGGTGCTTTTACAGTCATCCCAACTTCTTCTTGGACCGCGAAAGAGTTCACTTTTATAACAACCCCATCAATATCATAAGATAAATCTTGTCGAGTCGTTTCAGCTTTCTCAATATAGGCAAAAACATCTTGAATCGCTTTAAAATGCCCTCTTTCAGGATTAGTGCGTAAGCCCCATTTTTCAATCAGTTGAATGGCTTCTTCTTGTGTAAACGCACCATGTTGTTCTGGCTCCATTAACGTGTAGAAAAAAGCACTCAGATTTCTAGAAGCTGTGATTTTAGGGTCTAAGTTTCTCAATGTACCGGCTGCCGCATTTCGAGGATTCGCAAAAACTTCTAATCCTTCTTCTTCACGAGCTAGGTTTAATTGAAGAAAACTCTCTTTTGGCATGAATACTTCGCCACGTATTTCAGCTGTTACATTCTCACGTAAGCGTAGTGGAATGGATTGAATCGCTCGAATATTTTGAGTCACATCTTCACCAACAAACCCATCTCCACGAGTCGCTGCTTGAACAAGTAAGCCCTCTTCATAGCGAAGCGCAATAGCTAAGCCATCAATTTTAAGTTCTGCAAAGTAATCAAATTCAGCGCTCGTATTTTGACGGACACGTCGATCAAAATCGGCTAATTCTTCTTGGTTAAAAGCATTATCTAAAGACAACATTCGACTCGAATGCTCTACTTTTTCAAAGCCTTCAATTAACCCATCACCAACACGTTGCGTAGGTGAATCCTGTTTTATTAATTCTGTAAATTTCGTTTCTAGTTCAACCAGTTCACGATACAGTAAATCATATTCTCTGTCAGAAATACTCGGTGCATCTAAGACATAATATTCATGGCTGTATTGATTGAGGGCTAAAACAAGTTCTTCAACTCGCTTTTTAGCCTGCTCAAACTCTATCGATTGACTCATATTGTTAACCTCAAATCTGAATAATCATTTTATTCTTCTTTTGTTACTTTTTCAATAGGAGCAAATGAAGCTAGTAAATGTTTGATCCCTTCATTTGGAAAAGCGATTGATAATTGTAAATCATCTTTTTCACCTTTAATTTGAACAATTCGTCCAATACCCCATTTTTTATGGGATGCTTCGTCTCCAACATTCCAAGTTATCTTTTCTGCACCAACTCCAGCATTAGCTTGCTTGATAACAGAAGATGTCTTGCTTTGGCTTCGTTTTTTAGCTGTTGACTGGAACGTTGCATTTGAACGTTTATTAAAGAAGTCTCCATAATTACCTGTAGCAAATGTTGGCTGCTCTTTTCCTTGATCCACTTCGATAACATTTTCATCTAATTCCTGAATAAATGGCGATTTAGGATTATATTGACGGCGACCGTATAATAATCGAGAAGATGCGCTTGTTAGATACAATTTTTGTTCTGCTCTAGTAATTCCTACATAAGCCAAACGGCGCTCTTCTTCCAAATCATCATCATCTGAATCTTGGCGAATTAATGGGAATATACTATATTCTACACCAATTATAAAGACAACTGGAAATTCTAAACCTTTCGCCGCATGTAGTGTCATCAGTGTAACTTCACTTGTTTCTTCTTCAATCTCATCTGTTGGTGCTAATAATGATAATTCTGTTAAGAATGATAAGAGTGATTTATCTTCAATATCATCTGAGTTATCAAAAATCTGAGTAATCGAATAAAACTCTTCCAAGTTTTCTACTCTAGCTTCTGCTTCTAATGTATTTTCTTTTTTCAAAGCATCAATGTAACCTGTACGTTCTAACACGGTCTTCACTAAGTCCGTAATCGGTAAAAATTCAGTCATTTTTCTAAAGTCACGAATCATCATCGCAAATTCTTCTAAGTTACCTGCAGCACGTGCGGATAAATTTGTCGAAGAAGCATTCAACGCTTGTTCATACAACGAAAGATTATTGAATTCAGCAATTTCACCTAATTTTGCTACTGTTGTTGCGCCAATACCACGTTTCGGTTCATTCACAACTCGACGGAAACTTAAATCATCCGCTGGATTCACAATTAAGGTTAAGTAGGCTGTTAAATCCAGTATTTCTTTACGTTCATAGTAACCTGTTCCGCCAATAATCTGGAATGGAATACGGCGACTTTTCAAGGTTTCTTCCATAACACGAGACATGGCATTCGTTCGATATAAAATCGCAAAATCTTGATAGGTTAATTCTGGGCGTTCTTTTAATATTTCTTCTATTTTATTTGCGACATAATCTGTTTCATCGCGCTCATCATGCCCATTATAGATGGTAATTTTCTCACCATGATCGTTATCCGTCCATAAGTTTTTCTCTTTACGATTTGTATTGTTTAGGATGACAGTATTGGCGGCTTGTAAAATATTTTTAGTTGAGCGGTAATTTTGCTCTAAGAAAATACTTTTTGCAGCAGGATAATCTTTTTCAAAATCTAAAATGTTTTGCATATCTGCCCCACGCCAACCATAAATACTTTGGTCTGCATCTCCAACCACACAAATATTTTGGAAACGTTCAGCTAATAAATAAACTAAACGATACTGTGCATGGTTTGTATCTTGGTATTCATCAACATGAATATATTGAAATTTATTTTGATAAAATGATAATACTTGCGGTTGTTGTTCAAATAAACGAACCGTTAACATAATTAAATCATCAAAATCGAGTGTCTCAGATCGACGTAGTTCACTTTGGTATAGTTTATACGCATCCGCAACAATACGACTGTAGTAGTCATATGCCGTTTTGGCGAATTCTTTTTCATCAATTAATAAGTTTTTAGCTTCACTGATTGCCGAAAGAATCGCGCGAGGTGAATATTTCTTTGTATCAACGTTTAAGCTTTTTAGAACACGTTTCATTAACGTATTTTGTTCACTCGAACCAGCAATCGTAAAGTTTGGATTGTATCCGATTTGGTCAATTTCTCTTCTTAAAATTCGGACACACATGGAGTGAAAGGTTGATACCCAAACATCGGATCCACCTTCTGTTACTAAGTCACTCACACGTGTTTTCATTTCACTAGCTGCTTTATTCGTGAATGTAATGGCTAAAATATTCCACGGATTTACTCTTTTTTCATGAATTAAATAGGCAATGCGATGTGTCAACACTCGCGTCTTACCCGAACCAGCACCAGCCATAATTAATAAGGGGCCTTCTGTAGTCTCTACTGCTTCTTTTTGTCTTTTATTTAAACCTGATAGTATATTTACTGGATGAGTCAATCTCACCAATTCCTTTCCACGACGCTATAATGCTTCATTAGTATACATAAAAATGAGCGCTCATTCTACCTCTACCCTATAGTATTCAAGGAGTTTTCAAACATGAAAAAAGTTATGCTTTTTAACGAAAAGATGTCTTAAACATCTTATTTCAGCATAACTTTTCTTCTGTTAATTCGCTTGACTCATTTCAATAACGTTTAATTTAATCTGATTCACTAAAATACGAATTTCTCGACGAGCATATGAATAGCTTTCTTCCACTAAATAAGTCGCAATTTTTTGATAATGGGATAACTTTAATGCTCGACTAGCTTTTAGGATGTCTTTAATGTCACCTTCGACCTCTAAAATTTCTCGTAATGTACAAAGTAACATTTTAACTGAATAAGTATTTGACTCATACGTTAACACTTCATTCCAAAACTGAAATTCATGTTGTTCATAGTCATTTTGTTCATCATCAACTGTTGCTGCCATTAAATCCAGTTGTTCATGAACCGCTTCTAGTGAAAGGTCTAATTCTTTCTTTTCTAAATCAAACAGATAATGATTCACTAAACGTTCAAAAAAGTCTAACCGATTTCGAAAATCCGCTGAGGTAATTTTTTGTACTTTTACTCGTACCCCCATGTTTGCGATATTTTCTAAATAATTATCTTTTTCTAAGCGGTCAAAAGCTCTGCGGACTGGTGTACGACTTATATCTAATTCATCCGCTACCGTTTGTTCTGTAATATGTTCACGTTCAAATAGTTGTCCAGTATCGATACGTTTGACGATATATTCATAGACAACTTGGTCTAATTTTTTTCTTTTCAATGAATTACTCCCCTATCATTGACCTTCTCTAATCGTTTTATATGGTTATTAGAAACCTTTTTCTTTTAATAATTCCAAAGTTTTCTTATAGTCCGTTGATTCAATTATAATATGTCCAATTGCTCTCTTATTACTTGCTGTGTTAAATTTCGTAATTGGGTAAAATGAGAAATCCCAGTCTGGATAAACCGACAATAACTCGTTAATAACTTCTGTTTGATCATCGTAAAATGGTACGAATAAACTAGATGAGCTTACATCAATTTCATAAGGAATTGGTAAGCCTGTTACTGCGCGCAAATGAGCTTCCGTTGTTGACATTGAACAGGCCCCATTAGAATATCTAGTATGAATATTCGGATGCGCATGAACCACACCTACATATAAAGCATTCGCGGGTGTTACAATAAATTCAACAGAGGCAACTCCACTAAAATCCAATTCCCCAAAAATAACATGGGCAACTCGTTCCATTTCATTCAGTAGCTCTTCATCCATATTTTGTGGGACATAGGTACTCGATAAGCGATTCTCTCGATATTCACGCTCGACAATTGGGTACAGTCTAATTTCACCCGTGGCTGTTTTTGCTGCTGAAATCGAAAACGCTCTGTCGGATACAAGCCATGATTCTAACACACATGTTCCGTGTCTCAGTAGTGATTTGGCTTTTTCAATATCACTTTCTTCATAGATAAAATAAGCTTTATTTTTTGAATCTGAATTAATTTGATTTGGGCGCATTACTGCTGGATACCCAATACTACGTAAGCCCTCTTCTATATCTTCCGGTTTAACAACTGTCGCATAAGGCGCAATATTCATGCTTAACGATTCTAAATATGCTTTTTGTAAAACTCGATCTTGAACAACGGATAACAATTCATTCCCCTGTGGGACAACGACTGTTTTTTGAACGCGTTCAATTTCAGAAGAATTAATGGATTCATCAAAATAAACAAGTAAATCACATGCCATTAAAAATTCATCATGAATAGCTGTTTGTTCTAATCGGCCTGTAAAAACTTGATCTGCGTTTAAAGCTAAATTAGCTTCTTCCTCTTTTTCTGCGAGCAGATAGGTTTTAAATCCGAGTTTATTTGCCTCATGAATAAAGTTATGTGAATCGGGTGTAACCCCTATTATTCCAATTGTTCTCTGATGCTTAAATTTATTGATCATAACTTGCACCCTTTCTCCAACACCGACATCATCTCTATCAACGTTTAATAATCTAATTCATATAAATCATACTGCTCTATCATTTTGATTAATTTATTTGCATAACTTGGGTCGGTTGCATAGCCTGCTTTTTGCAAAGCATAAGCTGCTTCCTTATAATCCCCTGCTTCAATTACTCCAAGATATAAATCGCCATTCCAAGAAGTCCCATTTTTAATTAATTTGGCATAATCATTTACAGAATCTCGAATGGAATCATACGTTTTAAATGACGCTTTTACTGTACGCCATTCATCTTGTGTAAATTCTTTTGTCGCATATTTTTCACCTGATTTTCCCGCTTTTATACCGAAAAAATTATTTGATTGCTGCGACAATTCACTATTCCCCCAATTAGACTCTAAAGCTGCTTGAGCCACTAAGATACTTGGGCGAACGCCATAATCCAGTTGAGCTTGTTTAGCGATTGGGGTAATTTGTTCTATAAATTCTTCTTTACTGATTGAGCCAGATATCGTCGTTTCAGATGATGGTGATAGTAACTCAGCTAGATTGGATTGAATTGGCTTTGTCAGCATAAATAATATAATGAAAAAGACCACGATTAATCCAATCCCCATTTTACTTAAAAAGAGAATTCGATTAATGAATGCATTCCATCTTTTTTTCATTTGACGTTTTTTCTGTTGAATTTGTTTCTGCATGTATTACCTCTCAAATCCAATAATCATCGCTTATTTCCAGATAATCGATTACGTTTCAATCATTTTACCTGCTTAAGCTATCACGTTTTTCAAGTAGTTCTATAAATTCTTCTAAAACCAGCTCATGTTCTTTCATAAATCGAGCGTTTTCTACACCCACATATCGAAAATGCCATGGTTCATATTGAATACCAGTGATCTCTTCTTTACCTTTGGCGTAACGTAGAATAAATCCATAATCATCCATCGTTTCAACTAGCCACTGCTGAGAGGCTTGTGTGTCATACTCAGGTTCTAAGCGTCTACCCGCATTAATCCACGGTTCATCTACAATATCCAATGCTAAACCGGTGTGATGTTCGCTATGTCCGGGTTCTGTGAGGTATTCTTTAGTTTTAGCTATGGCTTCTTCTTCTGAATAGCCTTCTGCTAAATATTCATCAACCCTACGATTAAAATTCGTTCTTTGACGATCAACGGTTCGATATCCCGAGGCTAAAAACAACTGGTGTCCTGCATCTGATGCGTCTTGCTTCCACTGATTTCCTATATCAACAATTCGTGCATCCATTTGTTGTTCATTATCGACAGTAACAAGTTGTACTTCATAGTCTTCTGGTAATGCTTTCCATGGATTGACTAAAATTAAATTCCAATCATCTATCTTGGCATCTTTGGGTAATGCCTGAATCAACTCTTGTTCAGCTGATATTTCATCATCTGGCGTATTCGTTTCTTCTCTTGGATCATTGGATACATCATCCTTTTCATCTGTAGGAAATGGAAAATCTACCCTATCCAAAAAAGGCTCTAACTGACTGCATCCTGCTAATAAGAAAAGGGATAATACAAAGACTTTTACTAAGCGCATTTTTATTACCTCCCGTGGGAATATCACTCTATATTTTACCATAACTTTAACTCAAGATAAACTTTTAGCCAATTATTCAAAAAGTAGTCAAATTGAGCTATTCTTTTCTTTCATGTCCCATCTATATTATAATGAACTAGATTAAATATAGAAAGTTGGTTGATTAAATGAGTCAAAAAATAAAATGGGGTATGATTGGGCTCGGTGATATTGCTCATGGTTTTGCCCAAGTGTTTTCATCAGAGGATGCAGAACTGGTAGCTGTTGGTTCTAGATCCATCGAAAAGGCGGAAGAATTTGCAGAAAAATACGGAATTGAAAAAGCGTATGGTCGCTATGAGGATCTTTATGAAGATGAGGATATTGATATTATTTATTTAGCGACACCAAATAGTTATCACGCAAAAGATATGAAACAAATTTTACAAGCTGGAAAACATGTCTTGTGTGAAAAAGCTATTACAATGAATAAGCAAGAATTAGATGATATTTTAACTTTGGCAGCTGAGAAAAATTTAATCGTTGCTGAAGCTATGACAATCTACCATATGCCTGTTTATCAAATTATTAAAGAACGCATTAAAAAAGGTGATTTTGGTGAATTAAAATTAGCAACAGCTTATTTCGGAAGTGCAAAAGACCCCGACCCAACAAATCGTTTCTTTAATCCTGATTTAGGTGGTGGTGCGTTATTGGACATCGGTGTTTATGCTCTATCATTTGTTCAATATTTCTTAGAAGCTACTCCTACAGAATTTAGCACACTCGCTAATTTGTATGAAACGGGTGTAGATGAAATGAGTACTATTTCATATAAAACAGATGAGGGAACATTAGGAAGTGTCACACTTGCATTTAGAGGTAAGTTACCTAAACAAGGTGTTGTCGTTTGTGAAGATGCTTATATCACATTTGACCAATACCCTAGTGCTGACAAAGCCAGAATAACGTATAACGATGGCAAAGAAGAAATCATTTCAGCTGGGGACTCAACACTGCGTTTACGTTATGAAATGGAAAACTTAACGCAAATGATTTTAACAGGTGAAGATCGATCATTTATTGATCTCACTAAAAATGTGAACTATTTAATGGATCAAGCCGCAAAAGCATGGGAGATGAATTGGATTTATGATTAATCGGTTAAAATATGGCTACGGTGCAATACTATTTCTCTCTGCTTTAATATACGGAATTCCTTTTGATATTGGTGGTTTCACCTTACGTTTCTTTTTAGGGGTCATCATCTTGATTACGCTATCTGATCTCGTGAAATCCATTTGGAAATTAGAAAACAAATCAACACGTAATTATGTATTAATGGGCTTACTAAATTCAATTGTATTTTTCCATCTTGCTCTTATTTATAGTTATTTAATGTGGGAAACTCAAACGACTTTACTCATCGGTTTTGCTTTAGGCGCTGTTATTTATTTACTGATTTTCAATCGGATGAA
>CAZTXI010000001.1:23831-42344 GCA_964617265.1 uncultured Carnobacteriaceae bacterium
GTTATCTTATTGTTCTAACATTTCATATGATTCTTCAGCTTTATTTTCTTTATCAATCTCTAAAGCATCTGAGCTATCTGTATCAAGTGTTTGATTTTCTGGTAGTTCGGGTGCATTTGACTGATATAAATCCATTGTCGACTGTCCGTTTAATTGATTAATTAAACTAGTGTCCTTATTTGGATGATTATTTAAATGTGACATTTGATTATGGTATTGGTATTCTGGCATTTCCCAATTATTTAATACTACTGGTGAATAGAATCGCAATAAATCAAGATTTAGTAATTTATCCGAATTCGTTAATTCAGCTTGACCTAATTCACGAACGTCATTTAATTCTTCCACTTCTTCATTCGTTAATGTATCAGATAAATCTTCTCCAGTATTGGCATCATATATTGTTGAACCAATAAAGTGATAGTTTGGTGTTAATACCGTACCATTTCGTAATGGTAATGTCTGGTTATTTTCTTCAGACAATAAATCTTGCCCCATAAATAAATATTTATCCGTTTCAACACCTAATAAATGTAATAGTGTTGGAAGATAGTCAACTTGGCCACCATAAGTTTCTTTTGTCTCGCCTTTTTCGTATCCTGGGATGTGGAACATCAAAGGAACTCGTTGCATTTGTACGTTATCAAAAGCATCCCATTCTTGAGCATCTTTTCCTAATAATGGTGCTAAGTGTGGATTACGCATATTCGATGTCCCAAAGTGGTCACCGTAAAGAACGATTATTGAGTTCTTGTATAATCCTGAGTCTTTTAACCAGTTAAAGAATTCTTCGATTGCTTCATCTGTATAACGAACGGTTTGGAAATATTGGTTAACCGTTTCATCCGCTGTATTAGCTTTTGGAATCGACGCATTCTCTTCCTCTAATGGATAAGGGAAATGGTTCGTTAACGTAATAAATTTTGAATAAAATGGTTGAGGCAATTGTTCAATATATTCGGTAGAATCTTTAAAGAATAATTTGTCCTTCAATCCATAATCTAACGTACGACCTTCACTTAAATCATAGTATTTAGAATCAAAGAAGTAAT
This sequence comes from uncultured Carnobacteriaceae bacterium, assembly GCA_964617265.1. Lineage (GTDB taxonomy): Bacteria > Bacillota > Bacilli > Lactobacillales > Carnobacteriaceae_A > Atopostipes. Next base: position 24,884 of record CAZTXI010000001.1, read on the forward strand.
CATAACCAAAACTCTTGTAAGTATCGTTACGATTCCAAAATGATCCTGTATTCCCATGGAAAGCAGCCGTTGTATACCCTGCTTCTTGTGATAGGATTTTTGGAGTTGCATGGAAGGTATTATCTGTTCCAAGTGTTTGGAATGCACTACCTTCTGGTAATCCGTATAATGAATTTTCAGCTAAAACTTCAGCATCGGATGACTTTCCTTGTCCAGTTTGATGGAAGAAGTTGTCAAAACTAATTGTTGCTTCATCATGATATAATTCATTTAAAAATGGTGTAACAACATGTTTATTTCCTTCAGCATCTTCTAATTCATAATCAATAACAAATTGTTGTGTACTTTCTAAAACAAGTGTGATGACATTACGGCCTTCCGCTAAACCAAAGTACTCATCATTTGGTGCTGCATGATTTTCTTTGGCAAACTGGTACACTTCTGTCAAATCACTTTCATCAGCTTGAGCACGAATTCGATTATTTTGAATCGTTTGAACCGAGTCATACCCCGTGAAGAAGTTGATTCCTAAGTACTTAACAATATAGTTACGGTCAAATGTTCTTGTTAATAGTTGTGGTCGATCTGTCTCAGCTAACATTAAGTTAGCGAATAACAATGCAATTCCAGCTAACGTTCCAGCAACTGCATATCGTTTGTAAAATGGCTTTTTAGTTTCAGGTTGTTCTATATTAATTTTATTCGATCGTCTAACCAATAAAATTAATAGAATAAAGTCTACCCAATAAAAGACATCCCAAACACGTAACATTGCGAGTGCTCCGGCAATTAAGCCCCAACTCATGTTTTCACTATTTACTCCTGCATTTGATAATACAGTCGATAATGTTAAAAAGTCGGCAAACTCTCGATAATACACTACATTGGCATACAATAGTACACTCATTAAAAAGTATATAACTAACATTGTTGTAAATGATTTCCGCTCATTTTTGATATACAACCCAATGGACAGTAAAATAATACTTGTCGCAAACGGATTAATCCAAAGAATAAACGTTTGTGTTGGTCCAGTGACTCCCAGCGAGAACGCTGTATAGTAAGCGACCATTGTTTTAATCCAATAGAATAAAACAGCTAATATAAATACGCTTATGCGTTTATTATTTTTAAAATTTTCTTTTAAAAACTCCATTTTTTAAAGACCTCCTAGATACAGTAAATCAACGTTTCCGATAGATAACCATAATGTCTCAGAATGATTTTACAATATTTTAACACTTTACGCAATCTTAACACTGGAAAATCAGCCGTAAGACGGAGAAAAAACACCTTGATTTTCAAGGTGTTTTTTCTGAAAGCTAAGGCTTATCTATTTTGTAAACGCGTTCTTGGAAACTTAATAACAAAGCAAGTTCCATTACCTTTTTCGCTTGTTACTTCAATTATTCCATCATGTAATTCAACAATTTGTTTAACGATGGGTAAACCCAATCCAGATTCACCATATTTAGTATTTTTACGTGATGGATCTGCTTTATAATATCGATCCCAAATATTTTCCATTTCATCTTCCGACATCCCAAGACCATTATCGGATACCGTCAGAGTTGTAAATTCTTTATTCTGTTCTGCTCCAATATGGACTTCTCCATTTGACGTAAATTGCAGAGAATTTTTAAGAAGGTTCACAATAATTTGCTTGAAGCGATCGTAATCAGCGTATATTGTTATATCGCCAATTTCACCGTCCAATATAATCTCATTATCTGATTCTTCTGCGATATTAGTTAATTGTTCGCTAACTTCTTCAATCGCATCCATTACAGGAAATTCATTTTTTCGAAGGACAATTCGATTTGATTGGATATTCTCATAATCTAAGTTTTCATTAACTAAGCGGATTAAGCGCGTCGTTTCTTTGCGCATCAGTTTAATACTCCTTAGTTCCTGTTCTTCGTCAAATACACCATATTCTAACCCTTCTAGTAGACCATTTATCGTTGTTAGAGGGGTTCGCATTTCATGAGCGACGTCTTGCATAAAAGTCTTTCGACGTTCTTCTAAATGCAGCACTTCTTTTCGCCATTCGTTTAATGATTTGATCATTTTGTTAAAATCTGAAGATAGGCGGTCAATCTCATCTCGGTTGCTGTGGTCAATATAAATATCATAATCTCCTTCAGCCACTCTTCTGGAAGCTTTGCTTAGCTTATTAACACGTTTCACTAAGAAATAAGAGAATAAGACACTTAATATGATGGCCGCAACTGTTGAAATTAAAAAGGCACGAGTAATATTTTGCTTCAGCTCATCCATTTGCCCACCTAGATGACTAACCGGGCGACCAATACCAATAAAACCCTCATAGTCGCCATAATTATTGACGAGTGGTGTATAAATAATAGCCGTCTCAACATCGTTCCCTCTTAAATCAACGGTTTGTGATCGAAGCAATAATGAATGACCTTCTGCAAGCTGGGTCAACTCTTCTTGGCCGATACTGACTCGAACATTTTCTTGACCTCTAGGATAAATGAGTTGTCCATTTGCATCGAAAATACCGTATTCAACTTGCTGATTTCGTAAAATTTGGTGATAAACTTCTAATTGCTCAGGATTTCTTCCCGCATCTTCTATCATTTCAGCGTACTGAAAAAATGTATCCTCTAAATTATTTAGTAACTGATTTCTTCCAAAGTAATAGTAAGATGTTGACGTTACAATAATTAAGGTCATGATAACAACTAGGAAGCCACTCATTATTTGATAAAAATACGGGAATCTTAATTTCATTCGAATTCACCAGTATCATCAAATTTATAGCCTACTCCCCATACCGTTTGAATAACTTGGGGTCCATTTTTCAATAGTTTTTGTCTTAACTTTTTAATATGAGCATCAACTGTTCGCTCATCGCCAAAATATTCATATTCCCAAACTTGTTCCAATAATTGTTCACGGGAGAATACTCTTCGTGGGCTTGTTGCAAGTGTATAAAGTAAATCAAATTCTTTAGGTGTTAAATCTTCTAGTGGTTTATCATATAAGATAATTTCACGGGTATTTTCATTGATTTTTAAATGTTCTGTTTCAATATCATAATCGCTTTCTACTTCGATTGTGTCTATACCTGGCGTATCCACTCTACGAGCAGTAGATTTAATACGTGCTACTAAAGTTAACGGGCTGAATGGTTTTGTAACATAGTCATCTGCACCAATTTCAAGACCGATTACTTCATCACTTTCAGTATCTTTGGCTGTTAGCATAATAATTGGAACTTGCAGGTCAACTTTTCGGATTTCACGACAAATCGTCATCCCATCCATTGTTGGTAGCATAATATCTAATATAATTAAGTCATATTTTTCTTTATTGTCTAAGTACGTATCGAGTCCTTCTTTTCCATCATGAATAAACGTTACATTCCATCCTTCTTTTTCAAAGAACATTTGTAACATTTCACAAACTGATTCGTTATCTTCAATCATTAATAGGTGCATAAAATTGCCTCATTTCTTGTTTCGGTGTGCTGAAATAGCTCAATATTTATCTTTATTATATAGTATACACCTTAATTATGAAGATTCTTTAACCTTTTTAAGATAAAAATCCCACCAAAAATGATTATTCTTGGTGGGGAAGCTCACTATTAGCTGTTCGCTGTTTGAATCGTATTGATGTCTATTTCATCATCGGAAAGCTCTTGATTAGAATTTCTCTGATTGTCAGTGGCTTGCCGATTGGTTTCATTTTGGGTTTGTCTATTTGAATTAACCGTTTTGGCAACAACTTTTTTTCTTCTATTCTGTAAAAAATAGACACTTTCTACATTCATTTCAATAATATAAACTTTCTGATTCGAATCCTTTTGATAAGTTCGTGATTGAATTCGACCATCTAGTCCAATTAAGTCCCCTTTGTTACAAAATTCTTCAATCAATTCTGCTCGTTTTCCCCATGCTACAAAATTCAAAAAATCGGTGTCCTGTCCTTGTTCTGTTTTGAATGCCCGAGGAATAGCAATGGTATTATTCATGACTAGCTTTCCATCACCTACATCTCGTAGTTCCGTGTCTCTGACAATTCGCCCAATAACTGTTAATCGATTCATATGAATCCTCCGTTATATAATATTTGAGAATTCTACGCTATGTAAAATCCCCCTATATATATAATTTGCGAAAAAATCGTATTTTCGCGAAAAAACTTGAAAGTATTTTGGGGTAAAATGAAAAACATTGATATGGTGCGATTTAAGCGTGAAGGTATTTTTTGGTAAAAATGACGAAATGCAAAAAAGACAAGCTACTCTGGGGTAACTTGTCGTAAATGTTTTCTTATTCATTAAGCTTGTTTAAAAAACAAAACTTAAAATGTGTTCCCATAATTCGGGATTAAAGATTTCCATTGGGTCCGAACCGTCACCAATGATACTATATCCAATCATTGCACCAACAGCAAAGGCGACGACTATTAGTAATACGGCCAATACAAATCGTAATAAGAATAATAATGTACTTTTAATGATGTTTGTCCATCTCATCCCTATAGCCTGCTTTCTTTATTAGTATTTGTTTAATTTTTGGATATTGCTTAACAAGATACCTGTTCCTAGTGCAACTGAATCTAATGGGCTTTCTGCTTTGAATACAGGTACTTTCAATTCTTGTACAAGTAATTGATCGATACCATGTAATAATGCTCCACCACCTGTTGTGATTACACCGCGATCAATAATATCCGCTGATAATTCTGGTGGTGTTTTTTCTAAAACATCTTTAGCAGCTTGAACAATTTCATCCATTGATTCTTTTGTAGCTTCTAAAATTTCAGAAGAAGTAATGGTAACTGTTTTTGGTAAACCTGAAACCATGTCTCGTCCACGAATATCTAGTGAGTCTTGACGTTTTTCATCAAAAACTTCACCAATTTCAACTTTAATGCTTTCAGCTGTACGATCACCGATTAGTAAACCGTGTTTTTTCTTAACGAATTCTTTAATATCGTTATCTAAAATATCTCCTGCAATCTTGATTGATTTGCTTGTAACGATACCACCCATTGATAGTACTGCAACATCAGTTGTTCCACCACCAATATCGATAACCATGTTACCACTTGGTTGGTAAATATCCATACCTGCACCAATTGCTGCAACTTTTGGTTCTTCTTCTAGATAGATATTACGTCCACCAGCTTTTTCTGCAACTTCGATGATTGCTTTTTGTTCAATCGCTGTTACATTTGTTGGTGTACAAATAACAATATTTGGTTTTGATAAGAAACTCTTCACATTAATTTTATCAATAAAGTATGATAACATCGCTTCTGTAATATCAAAATCTGCAATTACTCCGCCTTTTAACGGTTGAATTGCTCTAATATTTCCTGGGGTACGTCCAACCATTAAGTAGGCTTCTTCACCAACAGCTAAAACTTCATTTGTTTTGGTGTCAACGGCAACTACTGATGGTTCGTTAATTACGATCCCTTTTCCCTTAATATGAACGAGTACATTCGCTGTTCCTAGATCTATTCCGATATCTTTTGCCATGAATCAATTATCCTCCCGTGTTCCTCTATAAAAGTAATTTTAAAAATCTGCCTCGATACTTAGATACTAATATTGCTTTTCATCTTATCCATTTTACTGGATAACCGAACAAAACACAATAATCATTCGATCTAAAAAATATGAAATCCATTTCAACATTACTTATTCGCATGATGATAAGGAAAAAGACCCCAATCCAATGATTGGAGTCTTCAAAATCATTTACTTTAACTATACTTTTTCAGCAACTTTTGTTGGTTCTTCTGTTTCACTTACTCGTTCAACATTTCCACCAAGTGCTGCTAATTTCTCGTGGAATTTGTAATATCCACGATCTAGGTGTTTAATTTCGACTACTTTTGTGTAACCATTTGAAATTAAACCGGCCATAATTAATGCTGCAGATGCTCTTAAGTCTGTAGAAGCAACTGTTGCTCCTTCAAGTGGCGAACCTCCACGAATAATAGCTGATTGTCCATCAATTTGGAATTCTGCTGACATTTTACGCATTTCTTCTAAATGCATGAATCTATTTTCGAATACCGTTTCACGAACAATACTTGTTCCTTCTGCCATTAATTGAGCAATTGTAAATTGCGCTTGCATATCCGTTGGGAATCCTGGGTATGGCATTGTTTTAATGTCTACCGCTTTTAATGATTCCGGCCCAATAACACGAATACCTTCAGTTTCCTCTTCAATCGTTACACCCATTTCACGTAATTTTGAAATAAGTGGACGGTTATGCTCAGCAACCATATCTTTAATCAATACATTACCTTGTGTGATAGCTGATGCTACCATGAATGTACCACTTTCGATACGATCAGGAATAACAGAATGGTCAGATCCAACTAATTCTTTAACTCCTTCGATACGAATTTTCTCCGTACCCGCACCGATTACAGTAGCACCCATACGGTTTAAGTAGTTTGCTAAATCAACAATTTCAGGTTCACGCGCAGCATTTTCGATAACTGTCGTACCCTCTGCCATTGTTGCTGCCATCATAATATTTTGAGTAGCGCCGACACTTGGGAAATCCAAGTAAATGTCTGCACCTTTTAATTGATCAACTGTTGCATCTAGATAACCATTACCCTGAGTAATTTTTACACCCATTGCTTCAAAGCCTTTTAAGTGTAGGTCAATTGGTCGAGAACCGATTGAACACCCACCTGGCATTGCTACACGAGCATGTCCATTACGAGCTAATAGTGGCCCCATAACAACAACCGATGCACGCATTTGGTTCATAAACTCAAATGGTGTATCGCTTTTCAGTGGCATTGTTGCATCCACTTCAATCGTTTTTTCTTCTTCGTTAAATGTTACTTCCATGTTTAAATATTTCAATACTTTTATAATTGTATAAACATCCGATAATAACGGAATGTTATCTAATTTACTCGGTTTGCTTTGACCTAAAATACTAGCAGCTAATATAGGTAACGCTGCATTTTTAGCGCCTTCTATTTCCACAGTACCTTCAAGACGGTTGCCGCCACGTACTATAATCGCGTCCATTCGTAATACCTCCAGCATATTTTTAATCATTCATTACAATTTTCATCGTTTAAGTTTACAGTTAAAATACCCTATTCATTTTTAATTCCATCTTACTAATATAGTAATACGTAAGTAAAAAATAATTTTCGGGGTATTTTAGTATTTTATTCAGTTTTGTACAGTATAGCAAAATATAAGTTAATTACACTATATTCCACTTACCGTTAAGATGAGTCGGTTTACGAGCTTATTTTATAAAATAAATAAGATTTTGAGAATGTGTTAGAAAATCTAAGAAAAATTGACTTAGAGTAAAACCTAGTACGATAGCAATAATCATGTATAGGAATCGGACTTGTTGCACTTTATTTTTCTTAAATAGGTGCTCAATTCGTAAACTTTGTAGACCCCAAAAACTTAATCCAATGAAGAATATATGTGAAATTAACGTAACAAGTGATTGCATTCGAATAAATTCCATTTAATATCCTCTCCGAAAAGCCAATAGTTTAGTGGTATCACAGTTTTCCAACGATTATAATGTACCGTATAAACGGTCGCCAGCATCTCCAAGTCCTGGAACGATGTAGGCATCCTCATTTAATTTTTCATCTAAAGCTGCAGTATAGATTTCAACATCTGGATGAGCTTCTTGTAAAGCTTTTACTCCTTCAGGTGCTGCAACTAAACAAATAAACTTGATGTTTTCAACTTTCGCGCCACGCTCTAATACTGAGTCGATTGCTGCAATTGCAGATCCACCTGTTGCTAACATTGGGTCTACAATATACATGTGACGGTCTTCTAGATTACTTGGCATTTTTACAAAATACTCAACTGGTTGCATTGTTTCTTCATCACGATAAAGTCCTACGTGACCCACTCGAGCAGCAGGAATCAAGTCTAAAATTCCATCGACCATTCCAAGTCCTGCACGTAAAATTGGAACAACAACAACTTTCTTACCAGCTAATGTTTTTTGTGTTGTTTTCATAATCGGTGTTTCAATCTCAATATCTTCCAAAGGTAAATCTCGGGAAACCTCATAAGCGAGTAAACGAGCTATCTCATTAACTATCTCTCTAAAATCTTTTGTACCTGTCGTTGTTTGTCTTAAAATAGTCAATTTGTGCTCAATCAAAGGGTGTTTCATAACATGAAATTTTTCCATTTTATTTCGCTCCTTTTATATACTGCTTTTTTTCATCCTTACAATACTACACAATTTTTGAAGTGAAGTCTAGTCTATATGCGTAGATTATATATGCTTTTTATTTGCTGCATTCTCTAAACGATTCATTAAGGGCATACCAATTCCCACTTTAGGAAATGCTTCAGCAAGAATAAGTGTTGCTCCTGATTTTTCAAGCATACGAAGTCCTTGAAATAAATATCGGTTAGCAGCCTGCATATCATTTTCTTCCCCTAAAGAGAAGGTAGCAACAGCATCCGCTTTGAACTGCTCTATAATTGATTCATTAGCTAAAATAGCTATTTTCTCATTCGATTCTGTTAATTGATTGATTACATCTTTCCAAGAAGAGTCCACTATATAGACTGGGACTTTAGGTTCATAGTGTTTCTCACTACCCGATTCAGGTGCACTGTCTTCGGGCTTCATTTCATAAACAGGTCTTTGAATCACTTCTTCAATCGCTTCTTTTGAAATATTACCCGGGCGTAAAATAATCGGATAATTCGCATCCGAAAAATCTAAAATAGTGGATTCAATCCCGTAAGATGTTTCACCACCGTCCATTACGCCGGCAATTTTACCATTTAGGTCATCCATAACGTGACTCGCTAAAGTTGGGCTAGGTCTTCCAGAAGAATTTGCACTAGGTGTTGCAAGCGGAACGCCACTTGATTCAATTAAACGTTGAGCGAGCTTATTATCGGGAATGCGCAATCCAACTGTATCTTTACCTGCTGTAATCACTGACGATAGATTACCAGCACTTTTTAGAATTAAGGTGAACGGTCCTGGCCAAAAGGTCTCTGCTAACTTCATCGCATCAGGCGAGACATTCACCGTGTAATGTAATAAATCTTCTGGATGAGAAATTAAGACATTAATCGGTCTATTTTCAGGTCGTCCTTTTGCTTCAAATACTTTTTGAACAGCTTCTTCGTTCGTTGCATCCGCACCTAATCCATAAACTGTATCGGTTGGAAAAGCAACTAACTCTCCTTGCTTAATCCATTCTACTGCTTGCTCTATGTCATTTTCATTTAACAGTTTTGTTTCCATTCGCTCTCAACTCTCTATGTCTTGAATCTATGTTGTTTTTGATTATTTTATAAATAGATGGCAACTACTCGATCGTTTTGATTGAAGTCTTTCCACACGATTACTTTCGCATTCGGAAAAGCCTCTTTAAATAAGTTCGAAACACTTGGTCCTTGTTTATAGCCTATTTCCAGATAAATACGGGCTTTAGGGTTTAAGTAAGGTTCGATTGAGTTCGCTAAACGTTTATAGATAGCTAATCCATCATCATCTGCAAATAGAGCACTTTTGGGTTCATGCTCTAATACGGAAGCATCCATTACATCAATTTCATCTTCGCTAATATAAGGTGGGTTACATAAAATAACATCATAAGTTGAACCAACTAACGGTTCTAATAAATCACCTTGTTTTGTTGTAACTTCTGCATCTAGAAGGCGGGCATTTTCCGTTGCTACTGCTAGGGCGCCCTCACTAATATCCGTCAAAGTAACTTGCGCTTCTTTATGCTCTAATTTCATTGTGATACCTAATATTCCAGTACCTGTTCCAATGTCGACGATATCTAACGGTTGATTTGGCAACTCTGAGAGTACTCGGTCAAGCCACTCTTCTGTTTCTGGTCTTGGAATGAGGGTGTCTTTTGTGACTTTAAATTTTCGGTCAAAAAACCATTCATGACCAATAATTTGTTGCATCGGTAATCCCTCTAAGAAAGCCTTGAAGTCCTTATTAAATTGGTTGATTTCTTGAGTAGGCATTGGTTTACGGTAATGCATGACAAGTTCTGTTTTAGTCCAACCTAAGCGCTCACGCATTAACCATTCTGGTACAAATGAAGAATGTCCGAGTTCAATTAAAAAAGAAGAAGCCCGTTCAAGGACTTCATAGTATGTTAATTCTTCGTTTTGTTTAAACTCCATCTTATAGGTGCTCCAGTTTTTCAGCTTGGTCATGTAGCGTTAAAGCTTCTACAATTTCATCCAGCTCTCCACTTAACACTTGATCTAATTTGTGTAACGTTAAGTTGATTCGGTGATCCGTTACTCTTCCTTGTGGGAAATTATACGTACGAATACGCTCTGAACGGTCTCCTGTACCAATCGCTGATTTACGTTCAGCATCAACTTCTGCTTGTGCTTCTCTTTCGTAGAAGTCATAAACACGTGAACGCAGTACTTTCATTGCTTTCTCACGGTTCTTCAATTGTGAACGCTCTTCTTGCATGGCAACGATAATTCCCGTTGGCTCATGGGTCATTCGAACAGCTGAATCGGTAACGTTAACGTGCTGTCCACCCGCACCACTTGATCGGTAAATATCGATTCGAATATCCGCTTGGTCAATTTCAAAATCAAAATCTTCTACTTCTGGTAAAGCTACAACTGTCGCTGTAGAAGTATGTACACGACCTTGTGATTCTGTTTCAGGAACACGCTGTACACGGTGCGCGCCATTTTCATATTTTAATTTTGAATAAGCGTCTCGACCATTTACTTGGAAAATAATCTCTTTGAATCCACCAACACCTGTTGATGTCGATTCAAGGACTTCTGTTTTCCAACCATTACTATCGGCAAATTTTTGGTACATGTGGAATAAGTCTGCTGCAAATAATTGCGCTTCATCTCCACCAGCTGCACCACGAATCTCCATAATAACGTTTTTACCATCATTCGCGTCTTTTGGTATGAGTAATATTTTTAGTTGTTCTTCAATTTCAACTTTACGTTCTTTTAATTCATCGCGTTCCATTTCAGCAAGTTCTTTCATTTCAGAATCAAGGTCGTCTTTTAGCATTTCTAACGTACCGTCTAATTCTTCTTTGACTTGCTTATAGTCTTGATATACTTGAACTGTTTCTCGAAGTTCGCCTTCTTCTTTACTTAACTCTTGTAATTTACGACTATCTTTTGTGATTTCTGGATCACTTAACATTGCGTTGATTTCTTCATAGCGAATTTGTACATTCTCTAATTGATCAAAAATGTCCATTATTCATCTCTTCCTTCTTTTATATCTGGATGGAAATAGTGGTAACGACAAACTGGATAATAACTTTCATTACCTCCAATTTGAATTTGTTCACCTTCATAAACGGGTTTACCGTTATTCACACGCAAGTTCATGATGGCTTTCTTTCCACAATACCAGCAAATTGTTTTAATTTCTTCAATCTTTTCAGCGTATAGCAATAAATATTTTGAACCTTCGAATAAATTGTTCATAAAATCATTTTTTAACCCGAATGCCATTACTGGGATATCCAATTCATCCGCTATACGAGTCAGTTGTAATACATGTTCTTTACTTAAAAATTGAGCTTCATCAATTAGCACACACCATATTTTTTCGTCTTCTGCTTTGATTAGTTCAAACATATCAGTCGTTTTTGAAATGGGTGTCGCTTCTCGGCGCATACCTGTTCGACTGGATACAACGCCCACACCATCACGATTATCTACGACACTCGTAAATATACGTACTGCCTTATTTTGTTCTTCATAATTGTGAGCCACTTTCATTACTTCAATTGACTTTCCACTATTCATTGCACCATATCTATAATATAATTGCGCCATTCTGTTCAACCTCTCAATTCGTTCATAAAACATTTTATTCATATTCTTAGTCCTTAAAAATTATAACGAATGAAAGCAAAAAGTACAAGGTTTCATCTCCACTTCTCCAACAGATACTTTTAAACAAACAATCGATTTTTATGACACAAATCATTTCACAGTAAAAAAAGAGCCTTCTCAACTTTTGGTTGAGAAAGCTCTGAATAGTTCACTATACTAATACGGCATCTTCTGGTGAAGCAAACTGAGCATTATAAATATCGGCGTAGAATCCACCTTTTTCAATTAACTCATCATGTTTACCTGTTTCCACCACTTCACCTTGGTTCATTACAATAATCTTATCTGCATCGCGAATAGTTGACAGACGGTGAGCGACTACGAAACTCGTTCGATCCGCTAAAATATTTTCCATTGCAGTTTGAATCAATAACTCTGTACGTGTGTCTACTGAAGAAGTTGCCTCATCTAATATTAGAATCTCTGGGTCCGCTAAAAATGCTCGCGCAATTGTAATTAATTGTTTTTGACCTTGTGAAATATTGGATGATTCTTCGTTCAAGACCGTATCGTAACCTTTAGGCAATCTGCGAACAAATTCATCTACGTGAGCGGCTTTTGCTGCTTTAAGAATTTCTTCGTTCGTAGCATTCTCATTTCCATAAGCTAAGTTTTCCCAAATCGTTCCATTAAATAACCAAGTATCTTGTAGAACCATAGAGAATTTTGAACGTAAGTCTGTTCGTGTGAAATCACGGACATCTGTTCCTTTGTAGCGAATACTTCCACCTTTCACATCGTAGAAGCGTTCCAATAAGTTAATTAAGGTTGACTTACCGGCTCCTGTTGGTCCAACAATCGCAACCATTTCACCCTCTTCAACTTCTAAGTTAAAGTCTGTCATCAGTAATTCGTCCTTACCATATCCAAATTGGACATGTTCAAATTCAATAATGTGAGGCGAGTTTTCTTTTGGTTGAACGTTTGCTTGTAGATGTTGCATTTCAGCTTCGTCTAATGTTTCAAATATACGCTCACATGCTGCAATCATAATTTGAATATTATTCGATAGCTGTGCTACTTGTCTAACAGGTTGTGAGAAGCGGTTTGTATATTGGATAAATGATTGAATATTACCTAGCGGAACGGTTCCATTTAAAACACCAAATCCACCATAAATTGTAATCCCAAATATACCAAAATCGCGCGCTAAGTTTACAGCTGGCATCATGATTCCTGAGAAGAATTGAGCTTTCCAAGACGCTTCGTATAAATCGTCACTATGTTTTATTAAACGCTCAATTTCTTTTTCTTCACGATTGTATGTTCGAACAATTGTATGTCCTGAGTAAACTTCTTCTACTCGATCGTTTAACTCCCCAACTGTTTTTTGCTGAATAGCGAATTGTTTTTGGGATTTTGGCGCAATAAATGCAATAAATATTGCACTCAAACCAACACTACCAATTACAATTAAAGCCATTTTCACATCTAAGGCTAACATCGCAATTAAAATTGTTATAAAGGTTACACTTGCTAAAATAAATTGTGTTAGAGACTGTTGTAATGTTGATGCAACTTGCTCCACATCGTTAACTGCTCTCGACATAATATCTCCAACTGAGTTCGTGTCAAAGTATTCAATCGGTAAGCGTGATAACTTTTCTTTTAAATCTTTTCGCATATCATAGACGGTATTTTGAGCAACAATTCCAGTTACATAGTTTTGAACGTAGCGGAATACTGTTTGTAATAGATACAACACAACTAAAACAATAATAATATTTTGAATTGCATCGAAATCGATTGGATACACATCTACTGTTTGACCGGCATCTCTTAATGCCAGACCTTCTGTAACACCATCATAGATAATCGTCGTTGCACGACCAACAATCGTAGGTGTTAGAGCTGAAATGACAGCCGCTAATATCGCAAAAATAAAGGTCGCTACTAAAAACCAAAAGCGACTAGACATATATTTAATTAATCGTCTAATTGTTCCCCAAAAATCTTTTGCTTTTCGATCACGTACTGGAGACGGAGTTTGATTTTTTGCCATTAGATCTCATCCCCTCTCATTTGTGAATCTATAATTTCTTTATATACCTCGTTTGTTTCTTTCAACTCATCATGCGTTCCTTGTCCAACTAATTTTCCATGGTCAAGTACTAAAATCTGATCAGCATCTACAACTGTACTAATTCGTTGGGCAATAATTAAAACTGCCTTATCCGTCGTTTCAGGTGCTAATGCTTTTCGTAAATTCGCATCTGTTTTAAAGTCTAAAGCAGAAAAAGAATCGTCAAACACTAAAATATTCGCATCTGTTACTAAAGCTCTTGCGATACTTAAGCGTTGTCGTTGTCCACCTGAGAAGTTAGACCCGCCTTGTTCAACACGAGCATCTAATCCATTTGGTAGTTTAGAAACAAAGTCAAAACCTTGGGCAACTTTTAAAGCATGCCATAGTTCATCATCTGTAGCATCAGGTTTACCATAGGTTAAGTTTTCTCGAATGGTTCCAGAGAACAACACAGCTTCTTGCGGTGAAAAACCTAAGAAGTGGCGTAACTCAGCTTGTTTATAATGACGAATATCGATGCCGTTAATTTTTACCGCACCCGATTCAATATCATATAATCTAAGTAATAATCGAGATAAGGTACTCTTACCTGCACCTGTTCCTCCGATAATCGCAACTTTTTCTCCTTGTTTCATTGAGAAGTTTATGTTTTCTAAAGCTAATTTTTCAGCTCCAGGATAGCGGAAGTTTACTTGGTCGAATTCTAATGTAACGGTATCTGCATCGACATCTGCTTTAATTGGGTCATTTGGATCTATAATTTCGTAACGTGTATCTAATACTTGGAAAACACGCTCAATCGCAACTTGTACACGTGGCAACATTGTTACAATCATTGAAAGCATCATAATTCCCATCAGAATATTCATCGCATATGATGTAAACGCGATAAGATTTCCGACTTCCATTTCACCAATACTAATTAATTGTGCTCCAAAATAAATAATTAAAATCGTTGTACTACTTGCGAGTAAAATCATTAGAGGCATTAATGAGGCCATGTAAACATGGGCTGCTAAAGAGGTTTCTTTATAGTCTTGATTCGATTCATTGAATCGTTCTTCTTCGTAATCTTCTCGCCTGAATGCTCGAATCACTCGAATACCTGTTAAACCTTCTCTGAAAATCCGGTTAATTCGGTCTGTTTTAACTTGTAGTGATCGGAATAACGGGCTTACTTTTTTGAGGACAAAGCGAATTAAAATAACGAGAATGGGAACGATAATGATAAAGATGAATGTTAATTGTGGTTCACGCATATAAGCTAATATTGCCGAAAAGATAATTCGGAGTGGGTCAATAATTGCTAAGCGTAAAACAAACATCATAAATTGTTGGATTTGTAACACGTCACTAGTTGTACGCGTCATAAGAGTTGAAGTCCCATAGCGATCAATTTCATCATTTGAAAAATACATTATTTTATTAAATAATTTCTCACGAAGTTTTGATCCGACTCTTTGGGATTCAGTTGCGGAAAAATAAACATTTAGCAGTGCACTGATAAAGCCAATAACAGCTACTAAAATCATAATTCCACCATATTTTTGAATATAACCAATGTCACCAAGCGCGACTCCATTATCAATAATATCCGCAGCAATTGTCGGTATTAACAAGATGGAGCCTGCTTGTATGACTAGAAATATGAATAGCCACACAAATCTGTGTGGGTTCAGCATTTTAAATATTCTTTTCATACTATCATCTACTTCCTTTTGTCACTTACATATCTTTCTTTATTCCATAATATAACCAATCTACAGCACGATAACTTCTGCTTTTGATTTCATCTATTGGTAAATCATTAACAAAACCATCAATGACCATATGGTGAATGGTATTGACTAGAAAGTAAATATATTCCAAGACTTCTTTACTTGAAGCTGCTTTCAAATCATCCATACTCACAATTGTCATAAACTGTTTTTGTTGCTCTTCTCTATTCGTTGATTGATTTCGTAAACTTAAAACGCCCTCATCACCGATTAGATAATGATTAACATAGCGGAATGTATTTTTATAAAATGCAAAGTATTTCGACTCAAATAAAGCATCAATATAATGCTCATAAAACTCTAAAAGAGATGGATATAACTGCCCTGAATTTTTCAATAAAATATCGACTAACTCATCACGGTGCTTCGCATACAAGTAATTTACTAAATATTTATAAATATTTTCTTTATTACCAAAGTATTGATAAAAACTACCTCTAGAAATATCAGCATTTTTTACAATATTTGTAATCGAAGCCTCATTAAATGGACGTAGCGAAAACTCTTCTAAGGCCGCATCTATAATACGATTCTTTTTGTCTTCTTTTAAGTTTTGAAACGTTGGTGAAATCACTCTTTTTCCCTCCTATTCATAATCAACTACTTATCAGCAGATTCTTTCATTATACCGAACGTAAATTCCTAAAGCAAATAAGCTCGGATTAACAACTGATAAGTTTCGTTATTTTGATGTACAGAACCATTTTACCATATGCTTCATAAAAAAATTAGTAATTGCTATAGAATTATAATATTTTGTATTTTAAATAGTTACAAGATACCGTAATATTTTCCGTTGAAATTTAAATTTGTTATACTAATGGTGGCTTAAATTTTACGAGGAGGATATTTAGTATGACAAACACATTATTATTAGGTACGTACACTCGTCGAGCAAGTGACGGGATTTACTCAATCGATTTAAATTCAGAAACAAAAGAATTAGAAAATTTAACATTAGTAGCAAAAGTTGGTAGTCCAACATATCTTGATTCTAACTCAAGTAAAACAATCATTTATTCTGTCATTAATGAAAATGACGAAGGTGGATTAGTTTCACTTGTTAAGAATGAAGATAATCAGTTTGAACGCAAAGCAACTGTATTAGCTGAAGGTGCTGCCCCTTGTTATGTTGCTTTAGATGAGCGAAAAATGTTAGTGTATACTGCAAACTACCATAATGGTGAGGTAGCTGTGTATCAAACAGACGCGGAAGGAAATTTAGCGTTATTGGATACTGTTAAGCATGAAGGGAAATCTGTGCATGAAAACCAAGATGCTCCTCATGCGCACTATAGCCATTTATCACCAGATGGAAAATATCTGATTGCTTGTGACTTAGGTACAGATAAGGTTTATACCTACGAAGTTAGCAATGAAGGTAAGCTAAATGAAGTAAATACATTCGTAGCGCCTCTAGGTACAGGTCCACGTCACCTAGTATTCCACCCGACTTTAGATCTTGCTTATTTATTTGGTGAGCTAAGTAGTGAGGTTCATGTTTTATCGTATGACCCTGCGTCAGGAGAATTTGATCTAGAACAAACGATTTCAACTATCCCAGCTGAACACACTACATTTAATAGTGGTGCAGCAATCCGTGTATCTACAGATGGGAACTTTGTTTATGCATCAAACCGTGGTCATAACTCAATTGTTATCTACCGAACAGATGAATTTGGGCAACTGACATTGGTTGACTATGCTAATACAGAAGGTGAAACACCACGTGATTTCAACCTAGATCCTTCTGAA
>CAZTXI010000001.1:42444-55418 GCA_964617265.1 uncultured Carnobacteriaceae bacterium
GTCGGGAATACAGATGTTACTTTCCCATTAATTGGTGAATAAATTTGTCCATTCTCTGGGTTTACACCAAATCCGTCACCCATCATTTTCTGTGAGAACACTGGATCAGCTACATCTTCAATAGGAATTACTTCACCATCTACAGGGTTGTATAGCTCAATATCTTTATTGTTACCTTTTTTCAAAAAGTCAAAAAGTGCCATTTGTTGTCCTCCTACTTAATATTTTATTATCCATCTTCATTATAATAAAATTAAGGCGATTAAACCATTAATTAAACATTCTATTTTAAATTTTCTATAATTTAAGTAGACCTTATCCTTTTATTCGTTCATTTATTGCGAACGTTTTCTATATAAAAACCTTTGGATTTTATTCTATTATAGAGTATGATAGGCAAGTAAAATATTTTACTAGGAGTGAATCATTTGTTATTAGAAATTATTAAATCAATTATTTTAGGGATTGTCCAAGGGATTACAGAATGGCTACCAATTAGTAGTACTGGACATATGATATTAGTCGATGAATTTTTAGTTTTAAATCAAACGACTGCTTTTAAAGAAATGTACTTTGTCGTTATTCAACTAGCCTCTGTATTGGCCGTTATTTTAGTTTATTTCAAAAAATTAAATCCATTTAAACAGCCTACTTATGAAGCACAAATGCAAACTTTGAATATCTGGGCAAAAGTTATTATTGGGATTATTCCAGTAGGGATTATCGGTGTGTTATTTGAAGATAAAGTAAACGAGTTATTTTATAATTGGCAGACCGTTGCCATTACACTAATTGTGTATGGTGTAGCATTTATCGTTATTGAACGCTGGAATAAAACGCGTAAAATGCCAATCGAAGATTGGAAAGGCTTCTCTTATAAGAATGCCTTTACTGTAGGTCTATATCAAATCTTGTCTCTGATTCCTGGAACTTCTCGTTCAGGCTCAACAATTATGGGTGGTATTTTAGTGGGAACGGCACGACCAGTTGCTGCAGAGTTCTCATTCTTCATGTCTATTCCGGTAATGTTTGGAGCTAGTCTATTAAAATTACTTGGTTTTGGTTTTAATTTCACACCAGAAGAACTTGTGGTTTTACTTGCAGGAAGTATTACTTCGTTTATTGTATCTGTTTTTGCGATTAAGTTTTTAATTGGCTATATTCAAAAGAATGACTTCACGGCTTTCGGTTGGTACCGTATTGTAGTGGGAGCATTGGTTATGATTTACTTTGGTTTACTTGCATAACAACTCATTTAATGACTCTTCCAGAAGATGAAACTTTTGGGAGAGTTTTTTATTTTCTAATGAATATTGGACATTTATTGCCATATTTATTCTTTTCGATATAATTGACTTAGTATAAAAGGACCGAAATTCACACAAAAAGAAAAGAGGCCAAATAATGACTACTTTAAGATTAGGAACAGTTGGAACGAGTTGGATCACAGAACAGTTTATTGGTGCTGCTTTGATGAGTGAGCAGTACAGTTTAGAGGCTGTTTATTCACGTACAGAAGATAAAGCAAATGGCTTTAAAGAAAAGTTTTCAGCGAATAAAGCTTATACAGATTGGGATGAATTTTTAAGCGATCCTGAGATTGATGTTATCTATATCGCTTCACCAAATAGCCTACATGCTGAACAAGCAAAAGCTGTACTAAATCACGGAAAACATGCAATTGTTGAGAAACCAATCGTTACTTCTTTTTCAGAATGGGACGAATTGATTGCGTTAGCTAAAAAACAAAACAAAATGGTTGTTGAAGCTGCACGTCATATCTTTGAACCAAACTTTATTAAGATTTCTGAAGAGATTAAGAATATTCCTGAACTCTATGGGGCTTCGCTCACATACAGTAAGTATTCTTCACGCTATGATAATGTGTTAAATGGTGAAGAACCCGCTATTTTCTCACCAAAATTTGGTGGTGGAGCAGCGAACGATTTAGGTATTTATGTAATCTATGCTGCACTTCATTGGTTTGGTAAGCCAAAGAGTGTTCATGCATTTAACCAAACAATCCGTACAGGAGTTGACGGAAAAGGAACGGCCATTTTACGATATGAAGATTTTGACGTTACTCTACATTACGGTAAAATCAATTCATCTACTCACAAAACTGAAATTTACAGCCCTGATTATACCCTCATTTTAGATGCGGTTACAGGTGTTGCTGAAGCTACAAAATTAGATACTCGAACGGGTGAAATGACTCCAATCACATTAGATGCGCCTTCAGAGAATCCATTACTTTGGGAAGCTCTCGCCTTCGCATCGGTTATGAATAATCTTGAAAGTAAAGAAAGCCAGGAAGTATTGAACACATGGTGGACTTTAGAAAAAGATGTGCATGAGGTACTTGAGCAAATTAGACATGCGTAATCGCCATTAAAATATTTGGTGTTGTTGGATCATTTGATTCATCAGCACCTTTTTTATTTTAAGTGGACGGAATTGATAAAAAAATGGCGTGAAAAATTCATATCAAGAATCTTCCACACCAATTTTGCTATTTGATTTGTTTAGCTTAACGTTCTTCTAAAATAAATTCTCGATCCACTAGCTGGACCCCTTTTCCAGGTTCTGAATAAGAATGTGCCTGCCAGATTTGATCTGCATATTGTTTAATCGTTAAGTCTGAAGAAAATGGTCCGCTCTCAGCTATGTTAATTAATGTCATTTGATACCATTCTGTCGGTTTCGCGTATAAATCATCAATTGCTTTTTGGGCTTCGTAATACGGTCTAAAATCTTGTAAGACAAAATACTCATCACCGTAATGAACTAATGAATCAAAAATAGCTTGGCCTTCTCTTTCAGCACCCGGTAACGTTCCGTCAATTAATGCATTCAATACTTTATGAATCAACTCATCGTTTTTATAAATTTCATATGGATTGTAGTGTGGACGTAATTCGTTAACTTCATCCGCATTCAAGCCAAATAAAAACATATTCTCATCACCAACAAGTTGATTAATTTCAACGTTGGCTCCATCTAGCGTAGCTAATGTGAGTGCCCCATTCGACATTAATTTCATATTGCTTGTTCCTGATGCTTCTTTACCAGCTAAGGAAATTTGTTCTGAAACATCCGCTGCGGGAATAATTTTCTCTGCATAAGATACACCATAGTTTTCAATAAAGACAATCTTTAATTTGTCTCCAATTTCAGCATCATTATTGACTATATCAGCTAATGTATTGATGACTTTGATTATTTCTTTCGCATAGATATAACTTGGTGCTGCTTTTGCTCCAAAAATAAATACACGTGGCTGAATATCTTCTTTGGGATTTTCTTTTATCCATAAATAACGCGCTAAAATGTGTAATGCATTTAGATGTTGGCGTTTATAAGCATGTAGTCGTTTAATTTGCACATCGAAAATAGCATCTGGGTTAATGGTTAAATTATTTTTTTCTTTAACCAGTTTCGCAAAAGATTTTTTATTTTCGCGTTTCACATCCGCTAAGGCTTTTAGTACTTTTTCATCCTCTACAAATCCTCTTAATATTTTTAAATCAGAAGGTGTCACACGCCAACTCTCTCCGATTGTTTTATCGAGTAATTTCGCAAGTCCAGGGTTGGCTAAATGGAGCCAACGTCGATGCGTTATACCATTTGTTTTATTATTAAATCGGTCAGGATAAAGTTGATAAAATGGATGCAACGTGTCCTTTTTAAGTATTTCAGAATGCAGTCTTGCTACACCATTTACACTGTGACTCCCAATAATAGCTAAGTGCGCCATATGGACTTGGCCGTCTCGAATAATCATTGTTTCCCATGCTAATTGCTCTCCATAAATTGGTGTTACTTCTTCTAAATGACGTTTGTTAATCTCTTCAATAATCATATAAATACGTGGTAGTAGTGTTTGTACCATTTCAACGGGCCATTTTTCTAATGCTTCGGCTAAAACAGTATGATTGGTATAACTACATACTCGTTTTGTTATTTCCCAAGCAGTCTCCCAAGGTAAATGTTCTTCATCCACTAAGATACGCATCAATTCTGGTACAACTAATGCTGGATGGGTATCATTAATATGCATTGAAATGTACTCACTCATATTCTTTTTAGGTACGTTATATTTTTTGAAATGACGAACAATCGATTGAACACCTGCTGATACCATGAAATATTCTTGTTTTAAACGTAAAAGTAAACCTTCATAATTTGAGTCATCTGGATAAAGAACTTGTGTGATTTCTTGAATTTGACGACGTGATTCCAGCGTCATGTAATTAGACTCTTCTTGTTCTGGAATTTCAGCAGACCACAATCGAATATTATTTATGACATCATTCGCATAACCAACAGCCGGTGTATCATATGGAACGGCTAAAACATTGAGCGTATTTTCATAATGAGGCCTTAATTCGCCAAACTCATTTTCTTCGAGCCAAACATTTCCCCCAAATCGAACAGTACAAGAAGATTGTTCACTACGTGTTTCCCAAACATTTTTACGTCGTAACCAATGATCTGGCACTTCTACTTGATGGCCATCGACAAATTTTTGTTCAAACAATCCATATTGGTAACGAATCCCATTTCCATGACCCGGAATACCTAAAGAGGCTAATGACTCCATAAAACATGAAGCTAAACGTCCTAGTCCACCATTTCCTAATGCTGGATCAGGTTCTGCTGTTTCTAATTCATCTATATTTAGATTTAATTTCTTGAGCCCTTTAGAAACAACATCATAAACCCCTAGATTGTAAGCATTATTTTTAAGTTGACGTCCTGGTAAAAATTCCATTGAAAAATAAAATACTTGTTTCACTTGCTTTTCTCTATGCAGTGCACGAGTTTTATGCCAATTCTTAGCTAAATATTTTCGAACCAGCCTACCTAAGATATGGTAGTGTTGTTCGGTTGTTCCTTCATCATATGAAAAGGCGTATGTATCATCAAATAAATTTTGATAGTCCTTTATAAATTGATCTACTGTAATCATATTTTTCCTCCTATTTTATAAAAAAAGGGCACTAGAACAAAGGAAAGAATCTGTATTCTTTCTTCGCTCTTAGCACCCTTATCAACGATTATTTACATGTCATCTAATAATTCTCTCGTATTGCTCAATATAATTTTCTGCTGTATTTTCCCAACTATTATCTTCACTCATTGCTTGTTTTATTAATTGTTCCCATTGTTCCGGGTAGTCATAATAAACGGATAATGCAAGATCTATAATTTTACGCATGGTTTCCGCTGTAAAATCATAAAAACTAAAGCCTGTTCCTTCAATTGTTACATGGTTATATGGTCGGACAGTGTCCGCTAAACCACCCGTTTCATGAACGATCGGTAAGGTTCCATAACGCATTGAGTTCATTTGACTTAAACCACAAGGCTCAAAAGCAGAAGGCATTAGGAACATATCACATCCTGCATAAATTAACTGGGCTAAATCGACATCAAAATCAATAATGCCTTTAAATTTATCTGGATATTTATGGTTGTAATACTCAAAGCCTTCTTCAAAATAAGACTTCCCTGTACCTAACAACACCAGTTGCACATGACGATGTGACATCAATTCATCCATACTATCTAATATTAATTGGATGCCTTTTTGTTCATCTAATCTAGTTACAACACCAATTAATGCTATGTCAGAATCAACTGGTAAGCCGACCTTTTTTTGCAGAGCCGCTTTATTTTTTGCTTTACCCGATAAATCCTTCATCGAAAATGTTGACGGAATTGTCTTATCTACTATTGGATCATATGTGTCATAATCAATTCCATTTAATAAGCCGACTAATTTATGGTCTACTTTTCTTAAATCTTCATGCAGACCCATTCCGAACTCTGGGGTCTTAATTTCATCAGCATAATTCGGACTGACAGTCGTAACTAAGTCAGCATAGTGAATACCGCCTTTTAAAAAGTTAACGTTATCATAATATTTTAAACCATGTTCATGAAATGCATCATAACCAATTCCAAATAAATCAGATAAAATCATTTGATCAAAAATACCTTGGAACATAATATTGTGTATGGTCAATATCGTTTTTATATCGTTTAATTTTTCTTTCCATTGATACTTATCTTTTAATAAAACTGGAATAACAGCTGTTTGCCAATCATTCACATGATAAATATCAGGAATAAAATCAATTACTTCTAACATTTCAATCGCAGCAAGTTGGAAGAAAGCAAATCGCTCTGCTTCATCATCAAAACCATATAAAGTCGGACGATCAAAGTATTTTAAGGCATCGATAAAATAGTATGTTACACCATCTTTTTTTAGCTGCTTAATCCCACAAAACTCATCGCGCCAACCTACTTTTACCGTAAATTGAGCAATATCTTCTAAATCTTCTTTAAATTTATCCGACATCTGTTGGACAAAATAAGGTAATACAACCCTTACTTCATGTCCTTTTTTAGCAAGTTCTTTTGGTAAGGCTCCCAGTACATCGCCTAATCCACCTGATTTAAAAAACGGTGCACATTCGGTCGCAGCAAATAATAACTTCATGGAGCTCATCCTTCCACAATCTCTCCTGTTGATAGAACTCTTGCGTTCTTTGGCACAACTAGTGGATCTTCAGGTGTCCCACAAATTTTTGCACCTTTTTCTACAACAACATTTTTATCTAAAATAACATACTCAAGATAAGCATCTTCATCGATAAAGCAACTTTGTAAAATAATAGCATTCTTAACAACTGCTCTTTCACATACTTTGTTTTTTCGAGATATAAGTGAATTTTCAACGGTACCATAAATTTCACTATCGTTAGCGAACAGCGAATTCTTAACATTTGAATCATGCCCGTAATAAGTTGGTGCAGAGTTCTTTGTTTTTGTAATAACTGGTGATTCACGGAAGAACAAAGCATTGAAATTTTCTTCATCCAACATATCCATATTCGCTTCAAAATAACTACGTACATCTTCAATTGGCTTCATATATCCTGTATATTCATACGCATTAATTTTGACGTGATTCCTTTGAAGTGCAAGTTTCACAATATTCTCTACCGAAACGGCTAAATCATTTTCAGCTAATCCACCTAGATAATCTAAAACAACTTCTTTTTTAGCCAATAAGAAATCTAAACCAAAAGCAACCGTTGTTGAATCATCTTCCATATCTTTTAATGGTGTAATATCTAAAATAGATAACCCATTTTGAGGATCTAGCTCATAGCATGAATACGTTGTGTCTTGTTTTAAAGTATTTCTTGGAACTTTTTTGTAAGCAACTGTAATGTCGCTTTCTTTTTGAAGATGGTGATTACGCATAGAGTTAATTTGAATATTCGCTAAAATTCTCGAACCCGTAATCACTACATAATTTGCTTTTGATCGCTTCAAATAGTTAGCATGGTCACGGTAATAGTGTTGAGGATAATTTCTTCCTTCATCCATTTTAGACTTTAGTTCTAGTTGAGAATGCGTAAAGACTCCCCCACCTGCTGGGTTATCTAAACCCCAAGTGATTCCTGAACGGATATGATCATAGAGTGAACGCCCAGTTCCTGAAATAAACAATGCTGCAGAACGCGCTTCAGCATTTGTTAAACTTGAAAATGGGAAATCAACTAAACGATAACGACAAGCAAACGGTAAGGATGCAATCGGACGTCGTCTCGTTAATGGTAATAACTCATCATCTTCTTCTACAAAATTTAATATTGCAGCATATTTAGTTTTCATCCGTATATCCTCCTACTCTTTCTTCATTACCAACTACAGCAATTTCTCCAATTTTTCCAATAATTTCTGCACCATCATAAAGAATAGCATCCTCACCGATAATTGCTTTTTCAATATGACAATTTTCACCAATAACGGCTCCAGGCATAATCACACTATCTTTGATTAAACTATTTTTACCAACTTTTACATTTCGACTTAAAATTGAATGATCAACTGTACCGGCTACATAACAACCATCCGTAATCATTGCATTTCGAACTTCTGCATCTTTTGTAAACTGCTGTGGTGTAGCATCCAATGTTTTTGAATAAATTCGCCATGATGCATCACGTAGATTTAACTCGTGATTTGGGTCAAGAAATTCCATATTTGCTTCCCATAGACTTTCAATCGTCCCAACATCTTTCCAATAGCCTTCAAAGTTATAGGCAAAAACGGACTCACTATTTCTTAAATATGTCGGAATGACATGATGACCAAAATCATCAAATTCAGTTCCTTTAGCCGCATTATCGATTAAGTATTTCTTGAGTCGTTTCCATGTAAAGACATAAATACCCATCGAAGCTAAGTTTGATTTCGGTTCTTCTGGCTTTTCTTCAAACTCTACGATTCGCCCTGTATCATCTGTGTTCATAATACCGAATCGTGATGCTTCTTCCCAAGGTACTTCCATTACCGCTATTGTTAAAAGCGCATCTTTTTCTTTATGGTAGTCAATCATTGTTTCATAATCCATTTTATAAATATGATCCCCAGATAAAACAACAACATACTCTGGATCATTATGATCAATATAATCAATATTTTGATAAATGGCATGTGCCGTTCCTTTGAAGAACTTCTCGCCATCGACACTTGAATAAGGTTGTAAAATAGTAGCTCCACGATTATGTCGGTTTAGTCCCCAACTTTCACCGTTTCCAACATGATCATTTAATACTAAAGGTTGGTATTGCGTTACAACACCCACCGTATTAATATTTGAATTTGCACAGTTTGATAAGGCAAAATCAATAATTCGATAATTACCACCAAATG
Organism: uncultured Carnobacteriaceae bacterium; assembly: GCA_964617265.1. Lineage (GTDB taxonomy): Bacteria > Bacillota > Bacilli > Lactobacillales > Carnobacteriaceae_A > Atopostipes. The sequence goes on from CAZTXI010000001.1 coordinate 51,184, forward strand.
GTACAGCTGGTTTGGCTGTTTGTTTCGTCAATTTTCCCAAACGGGAACCTTGACCTCCTGCTAAAATCATTGCGACTGATTCTGTTTTCATGTTATGCGGAAGATAACTTCCTTCGCTCCTTTACTATTTTATCGTACTCAATTTACAAAATATGTCATCCTTTATTTAACAATTTTTATGCGTTTCTGGGTACTCCGTAAACTCTTTTGGGTGCAAGCACTACGACACTTAAAGCAGGCAGTATTAATTCAACAGAATGCTCCAATCCTTGAATTTCAACTTCCTCTGACTTTAAGATACCTTGCCCTTCTACCCAAGAGCCTCCTAATTCTTCTCGCTCGGTATTCCAGACTTCTTCGTATTGACCTTTATAAGGAACCCCCACTCGAACATGATGTCTTTCAACCGGTGTGAAATTACAACAAACGATTAAGAAGTCTCTGGCTTTTTTACCTTTTCGAATAAATAATAAAACTGATTCATCTTTGTTATCAGCATCCAATATTTGAATTCCATCATACGAATCATCCACTTCCCATAAAGCGCGATGTTCCAGATAAAAATGATTTAAGGCTTTATTAAAAGCGTGGTGCTTTGTATTCATTTCATCTGCAAGACTATCCCATTCTAGTCCTTCAGCATATCGCCATTCTAAAAACTGACCGTATTCACTTCCCATAAAGGTGAGTTTCTTACCTGGATGGAACATCTGGTAAGATTGTAAGGTTCTAAGTCCTGCAAACTGATTGTAACGATCACCAAACATCTTATGCATCAGTGATTTCTTACCGTGAACCACTTCATCATGTGAAAAAGGTAGAATATAATTCTCATTAAAAGCATACATAAATGAAAATGTAATTAAATTAAAATGGTCTTTTCGATGGAGCGGATCCATTTCAAAAAATCGCAAGGTATCATTCATCCATCCCATGTTCCATTTATAGTTAAAGCCTAATCCACCTTCTGAAACTGGATGAGTGACTTTTTCCCAAGAAGTACTCTCTTCTGCTGCCATAATGATGGATGGGTGACGTTCAAAAATGATGGTATTCAGTTTCTTTAAAAAGGCTACTCCCTTACGGTTGTCATTTGATCCATCTTCGTTTAGAGTCCATGGTCCTTCGTCATAGTCTAGATACAACATATTACTTACAGCATCCACTCTTAAACCATCTAGGTGAAAATGTTCAATCCAGAATAAAGCATTTGAAATGAGAAAACTTTGAACTTCTGTTTTACCTAGGTCAAAATTTAGGACACCCCAACGGATATTATTGGCTTGATTTGGATCCGTATACTCAAATTGTGGTGTACCATCAAAGTAAGCCATCCCATAAGCATTCCGATTGAAGTGCCCTGGAACCCAATCCATAATGACACCAATTCCTTGATTATGAGCTTCTTCAACAAATTCTTGGAAATCTTCCATTGTTCCAAATTTAGATGATAATGCATAGTATCCTGTAATTTGATATCCCCAACTCGCATCTAACGGGTGTTCTAATAGTGGCATAAATTCAATATGGGTATAGCCCATCTCTTTAACGTAAGGAATTAATTCATTTTTTAATTCCGTTAAGCTATACCAAGAACCATCCTCATGCTGCTTCCAAGAACTCAAATGAACTTCATAAATATTTAATGGTCGATCATAAATTGGCCAACGATTTCTTGAAGCCATCCAACCGCCATCTGTCCATTTTTTTGTAGGAAGTTCTTTTACGATGGATGCATCCTTAGGCCTAACCTCAAACTCTAAAGCATAAGGATCTATTTTATAAGCAATTGTTCCATCCGCTTGAGTGATTTTATACTTATAACAATCACCTGACTCGGCATTATTCACTACTCCAGTCCAAGAACCTGTTTCATCTATTTTAGACAATTCTTGGCCATCTTCCCAATCATTGAAATCTCCAACTACAGAAACGGCTTGGGCATTCGGTGCCCATACCGTGAAACGTACGCCTCCTCTCTCTTTTTTATTTCCAAATGTATGATAACTGTCAAAATATTCTCCTTGATTAAATAGATAAAGTTCATTCTTTAAATCCGTTAAGTTTTTCTCCTTTGCCTCATTTTCCATTTAACTCTTCCTTTGTTCATGAGATTTTGTGAACATACACTTATTTTTCTCATTTAATTTTAATTTAAATAAAATAATTTTGTTTATTATTGCTTTCATTGTACCGGATTGACCGCTTAATTACAAAAGAAAACTGAAGTTTGAAATATTCTTTTTTTGTAAAAGTTCATCATACGATTAAGTAATCGCTTACTTTTTAGTTTGTTATTTCACAAGATGTTTTACCCATAAGATTCAGGTCGTTTTCCTAAAAAAAACACCAGATTAGATTTACATTAAAAATATTTTTTACTCGATTGTAAAACACTAAACAATTTTGTGTAAACGATTCATTAATTTTCTCATAAGTAAGGCTATTCATTTATTTTATTTTCATGGAGTGATATACTTAAAGTGTAAATCTATATTAAAGGGAGGGGAAAAATTGGAAACAATATTACTAACCATGAGTTTTATAGGGGTCGTTTTCCTACTTTTAACACCATGGACAAAAACCAGCGCCATAGTTGCGATTGCTAGTCTAGTTGGGTACTTTTATGTTGCGGGTGTTGTTGGTTGGACACCTATTATTTTAATTGCTTTAGGTTTTATCTTAATGATTGCCGAAGTATTTGTGCCTGATTTTGGATTAATCGGTATATTAGGTATTTTATCTGTTGCTGGCGGCTTATATATCACTACAGGTGATTTTGGAATTATGATTCGTGACTTAAGTGTCGCGTTAATTTCTTCTGCTATCATTCTTATTTTATTACTTCGTAACGGTTATTCACTTTCACATCTTAATCGACTTATATTAAATACAGCTAGTAAAGAGCCAGCAGAAATTGAAGAGCGTGAAGAAAAGCCTCGATTAGTAGTTGGTATGATTGGCGAAGCTTTAACACCACTACGTCCTTCTGGGAAAGTAAAATTTGAAAAGTTCCCACAACCATTTGATGTTTTAAGTGGTGATGGTCACATTCAAACTGGCTCAAAAGTTATCATACAAGAAATCCTTGGAAACAAAATTGTTGTCAGAAACCTATAATATAAAAAGAAAAGAGGAATTTATTTATGCCACAAGACACTTTTTTTAACTCAGGTTTTATTGGGTTTATCGTTATCGCTATTTTAATTTTATCTGTTATTAGCCTATTCTTCCGCTTTGTGCCGGTTGGACTTTGGGTGACAGCTTACTTCTCGGGTGTAAAAGTTAGTTTATTTACGCTTGTTGGAATGCGTTTACGTCGAGTAAATCCACACGACATTATCAATCCCCAAATTAAAGCGACTAAAGCTGGATTAGATCTAGCTATTGATGAACTAGAAGCTCACCATTTAGCTGGTGGAGATATTAATGATGTTATCGATGCTTTAATTGCTTCTGAAAGAGCAAACATTGATCTTCCATTTGAGCAAGCAGCGGCAATTGATTTAGCAGGTCGTAATGTATTTGAAGCCGTGCAAGTTTCTGTTAACCCAAAAGTTATCGAAACACCTAAAGTTGCGGCAGTTGCGAAAGATGGTATTGAACTAATTGCCAAAGCGAAAGTTACGGTTCGAGCGAATATCGAGCGTTTAGTTGGTGGTGCTGGAGAAGATACTATTATTGCCCGTGTTGGTGAAGGTATTGTAACGACAGTTGGTTCGGCAACAACTCATGCAGCTATTTTAGAGAACCCAGATTTAATGTCCCAAAACGTATTAAACAAAGGATTAGATGCGGGAACGGCTTTTGAAATTCTATCCATAGATATTGCGGATGTAGACGTTGGTCGAAACATTGGTGCACAACTACAAACAGACCAAGCGGAAGCAGATAAGAAAATTGCACAAGCGAAAGCTGAGGAGCAACGTTCGATGGCCGTTGCCCGTGAACAAGAGATGCAAGCGAAAGTTACAGAAGCACAAGCGGAAGTACCATTAGCAATCGCAGAAGCATTCAGAAGTGGAAATCTAGGTATCATGGATTACTACAATATGAACAATATTCAATCAGATTCAAGAATGAGAGAATCCATTTCACGTCAAATGAATGATGAAGATGAAGAAAACTAATTGATAAATAATTGGCCTTTTTCCGAGACTTCCTTGAACGAATGGATGTGATTGAATGAATTCAAGAAACCAAAAACAAGAAGAACTGATTAGACGTTTAGAAGA
>CAZTXI010000002.1:0-14872 GCA_964617265.1 uncultured Carnobacteriaceae bacterium
TCACTGCCAGCGAAGCACTCTCCCAACTGAGCTATGCCCCCATAAATCGTATTCGTTTTCAACAGAGTAATTGTACTACTTTTATATGAATAAATCTAGTCACATTTCATCAACATGTCCTCTTTTCATTTTAAAAGTATTTAAATAGAATATTTTACACGTTAAAATCCAGAACACTCATTACGGGAACGGTTTCAATGGTTTGTTGCTATACTTCAATTTTTTTCTATGCTAAAATAATTATACCGATATGCGTATTAACGCAGTTTATTTTTGAACGGATCGTTTAACCCTGTTTTTTATGTGTCTAAAGTGAGTCAATGAATAGATTAGATAACGACAAACGTTGTATAGACTTATAAACAATCAGGTTCACATTCAAATAAAAACAATTATTCTAAATAAAATCTGAATAACTTTATTGATAATAGAAAAAAGGAGTATGCAATTACATGAAACCAAATATAAAAAATAATGAGGTTGCCGTCTTTGGTTTAGGTGGACTAGATGAAATTGGTAAAAACACCTATGCCGTACAATTTCAAGACGAACTAATCGTTATTGATGCAGGAATAAAATTCCCAGAAGATGATTTACTTGGAATTGATTATGTTATCCCCGACTATTCTTACTTAGTTGAGAACAAAGACAAAATAAAAGGACTATTTATTACGCATAGTCATGAAGACCATATTGGAGGAATCCCTTACTTACTAAAGCGATTAAATATCCCAATTTATGGTAGCAAGTTAGCTTTAGCGATGATTCGCAACAAGCTAAAAGAACATGGATTATTAAGAAATGCTATTCTAAACGAAGTGGATGAAGATACGGTTGTGAAATTCCGTAAGCTATCCGTTCAGTTTTTCCACACAAACCATAGTGTGGCTGAATCATTCGGTATGGCTGTTCAGACACCATACGGACATGTGGTTCAAACTGGTGACTTCAAGTTTGACTTTACACCCCCATTCGGTAAAGATGCCAACTTACAAAAAATGGCAAAAATCGGTGAAGAAGGCGTTATTGCTCTTCTATCAGATAGTACGAATGCGGGTATTCCAGGTTTCTCTAAATCAGAACAAGTCGTAAATGACTCAATCAATGATTTAGTAGAGAATATTGAAGGTCGTATTATATTTGCTTCCTTTGCTTCGAACTTATCACGTATTCAACAAGTTATACGTGCAGCTCGATTAACCAATCGTAAAGTCGCGGCTTTTGGACGTAGTATGTTAAACGGAATCGAAATTGGTATGGAGCTTGGCTACATTCAAGAAGATCCAGAAATCTTTATCGAATGGAATGAAATGAAAAACTACGAACCACATGAATTACTTATTTTATGTACAGGTTCGCAAGGTGAGCCAATGGCAGCTTTAAGTCGTATCGCAAATGGTACACACCGTCAGATTTCAATTATTCCTGGAGATACAGTTATCTTCTCAAGTTCACCAATCCCTGGAAATACTAATTCAGTGAATAACTTAATTAACCAATTATCAGAAGCTGGTGCAAACATCGTTCACGGTAAAATGAATAACATTCATACTTCTGGACACGGTGCGCAACAAGAATTAAAACTAATGTTACGGTTAATGAAACCTAAATTCTTTATCCCTATTCACGGTGAAAGACGTATGCAACACGAACACGTTGAATTAGCTGTTAAAACAGGGGTAGAACGCGAGAATACATTTATCTTAGATAATGGTCAAATCTTAGCCTTCACAGATGATGCAGCACGTCATGCGGGTGAATTTAATGCACAAGATGTTTACATTGATGGTAGCGGTATTGGTGATATTGGAAACGTCGTATTAAGTGACCGTCGAGTGTTATCTGATAACGGACTGGTTGTAGTTGTTGCAACAATTGATACGAAAAACCGTAAAATCCTTGCTGGTCCAGATATCGTTTCACGTGGATTTATCTACATGCGTGAATCAGGTGACTTAATCCGTAATGCTCAAAAAATTGCTGAAAGCAGTATCGAGCGTTCATTCGGTTACAAACAAATCAATGAATATAAGATGCGTAATGATCTAATTGATGATTTAAAACAATTCTTATATACAGAAACTGAAAGAAAACCAATGATTCTTCCAGTTGTTTTAACGACAGAAGACTAATCAAATACTTTTTAAACCTCTTGTTCCTTACGAACGAGAGGTTTTTTGTACGCAATGAAAAAGCACCATCCGCTATTGGATGATGCTTTCATTGATTAGTCCATTAAATTATGTTTAAACGCATAGATTGTGGCTTGAGTTCGGTCTGAGACTTCTAACTTCGATAAAATGTTTGATACATGTGTTTTGACAGTCTTCAACGTTATAAATAACGCATCCGCTATCTCCTGATTCGACAATCCATCAGCAATTAAATGCAACACTTCCAACTCTCGATTCGTTAAGTTTTCGTGTAACTTACGACGGTCACCATTTAATTCGTCTTCCTTCATTTTATTCGAAACTTCTTCTTCGATTATCTCTTCACCAGAATATGTACGACGGATTGCCTCAGCTATATCACTAGCAGAAGAGGTTTTTAATAGGTAGCCACTAGCTCCTGCTTCGAGCGCTGGATAGACTTTTTCATCATCAATAAAACTCGTTAAGATTAAGATTTTTGCTTCAGGCCATTCTTGTAAAATAACTTTCGTCGCTTCAATTCCATCCATCACATCCATGACTAAGTCCATTAAGATAACATCCGGATTCATATTTAGGGCCATCTTCACACCCTCGGCACCATTCTCCGCTTCACCAATGACTTCAATATCTTTTAAAATTGAAAAGTAAGAGGTTAAGCCAAGACGAACCATTTCGTGATCATCAACAATTAATAATTTTATCATATTCTATCCTCCAGTAATTAATGGTACGCGAAGTTCAACACTCGTACCCTGGCCCGGAAATGAAATGATTCGAACATTCCCACCTAAACCAGAAATTCGTTCTTTAATGTTTCGTAATCCATGTCCACTATTTTTCTTTTCTAACAAGTCAAACCCTTTTCCATCATCCACAAATTTTAATTGATAAAAATCTTCTGTCTTTTTGAAGTAAACTTGCAGGTCACTTGCTTGAGCATGCCTTAGAACATTTGAAATCAATTCTTGAATAATACGGAATAGATGATCCTCAACTACTTCCGTTAATTTAATATCTTCAATTTCATGCGTAATCTCAATCGGTAACTTCGTCTTCAATTCATCCAGTAGTTGTTCAATTCCTTGTTTTAAGGATTTACCATCCAGTTTAATCGGTCTTAAATGTAATAGTAAGGCTCGCATCTCTGATTGGGCATCCCCGATAATTTTACTCGTTACCGTTACTTGTGATTGAATATGTTCTGGTAAGCTATCTGACTCTGCTTCTACTGTTGATAAAAGCATCGCTGCAGCAAATAGTTGCTGACTGACCGAATCATGTAGCTCTCGAGCAATTCGGTGGCGCTCACTTTCTAAGATCTCTTCGCGTGTTTCAACCGTTATCACAGAAGCTTGTTGTGCAGAACTAACCGCTTCTTCTGAAATAAGCATCATTTTCTCGTGCAATTTTAGAAATTCTTTATCGATAATATCATTTATCTGAACGGGTGTTTCTTCTGAAAACATATTTAAAAATATTTGTGCGGAATACTGTCCACTGTTTAACATTTTAAGCGCGTTTTCTACACGTTTTTCTTTACGTCCTTCAAAAAACTTTAAAAAGATAATTAAAATTATCCCTGTAATAAGTGCTAAAAATAAAATATTAATAATTAAAGGAATTGAAAAAATTGACTCCCGATTAAATAAGATCGCAATTAAGGATTCATCCGTATAGTTTTTTGCAATAAAAATGACGATAAAAGAATACGTGATAAAGGAAGTAATAAAGTAGAGAAAATACTCTTGCATTGTCTTCTTACTCATAAGAATACCACCTCTACTTCACCAACTAACACATTAGCTACCAGCTTTATTTTTCTTGGATTGGCTTCATAACGTTCCGATTGCCACTGGATTGTTTCATTTTTCATCGAGAATTCTTCTTCTCCTATAATTAAACTACCCAGTACGATACTAATATCGACTGAAATCGAAACTTCCTCTGGAACCAGAATTTTTGTTTTACCAAAACCTTTTCGAACCATAATAATATTTTGATCTTTGGGTAAAATGGTATTCCCTAAATCAAAAATTGTATTTCCAATCATTTTCGTGAAGTTAATATCGGACCAACTATAAATATCATCTGTTGATGTATCATCATTGCCAAACCACTGATTACGTTGCAGCTTAGCTGTATTTTTCTCGCCATCATCAAATCGCACCATAATAAATTCTGTACTTTTACTAGCATCTTGTTTCTTTTTTAGACCTTTACGAGCCATTTGATAAATTTCCGGGAATTGCCCGATTAAAAGAATAATCGATAAAATAATAAAAACCAATACGAATCGACTTAATAATAGTGCAAGTGCGATTGAACTTACTCCAATAATTAAAAGTGTATTTTGATTTTTTTCGCCCATACTATTTCTTAAAAATAGTGAAACAATTCCAACAGTCATTAATAACAAGGTAAAACCGTCACTAAAACTTTCGTACACTATAATTAAGGCTAATACACCTAAAATAATTTTAAGCCATTCTCTTCTCATGTTGTCACTCCTAGCCTTCGAATTCTACATAGTAAGTATAATGAATATTTACAAGAGATGCACTTGTATTTCACAAAATCAGCCTGAAGCCCTATGAAATAGTTCTATACGCATATTTCAAGCATCAAAAAAAAGAGCAAAACGATTACATTCTGCTCTTTTCAATTAATTGATTATTCAATTTAATTAGTGAACGCTTAGGATTTCAACTTCCATTTCTCCACCTGGTGTTTCAATAATTACTTGTTCGCCAGCTTTGCGTCCGATTAACGCTTTAGCAATTGGTGATTCGTTTGAGATTTTACCTTCAAATGGATCGGCTTCTGCAGCTCCAACAATTTTGTACTCTTCTTCGAAGCCATCTGGCAATTCTTTAAATTGTACTGTGCGACCTAATGTAATTTCGCCTTCTTCAACATTTTCAGTATCGATTAATTCAGCATATTGTAACATATGTGCTAATTTTTGGATACGTCCTTCGATGAATGCTTGTTCTTCTCTAGCTGACTCATATTCTGAGTTTTCAGACAAGTCACCAAAACCGCGTGCTATTTTGATTCGTTCAACAATTTCTTTACGTTTTGTTGTTTTAAGCTCATTTAATTCAAACTCTAATTGCTCTTTTCCTTCTATAGTCATTGGATATCTTTTCTCGCTCATTTATATATGCTCCTAATTATTTGATTTTCTTTTAAAAGAATAAAATATAATGACATCACACTTAGGTGACGTCATTATATTTTTATTTTAGTATTTCGTTTCCAATTTTTGTTGGTATTAAGATAACACTAATTTTATTTTTTGTAAAGAATTTATATGAGTTATTTTGCGATAACATCAATTATGTAAACCTTTACTTACTTTTTAACTTTTTTAGCTTTTTTTCTTTCTTGCAGAATCATTCGAATTTTAGTAATCACTAAATCAATAGCCACTACATTATGTCCACCTTCAGGGATGATAATATCCGCAAATTTCTTAGATGGTTCAACGAATTGGTCGTGCATTTTACGAACCACATCTAAATACTGGCTAATAACACTATCTAATGAACGACCTCTTTCGTTCATATCTCTTTGAATACGACGAATAATTCTTAAATCAGCATCCGTATCGACATATAATTTAATGTCCATTAAATCTCTTAATCGTTTATCTTCTAATATTAAGATTCCTTCCACAATAATCACATCTTGTGGTTCGATTAAAATTGTTTCATCACTACGTGTGTGTTTAGAATAATCGTAAACCGGTACTTCAATACTTTCATTATTTTGTAGTTTTGTTAAGTGTTCAACTAATAAATCTGTATCAAACGCGAAAGGATGGTCATAGTTTGTGTTTAAACGTTCCTCAAAAGTAATATGACTTTGATCACGATAGTATGAATCATGCTCAATCATTTTTACTGATTTTCCTACGAAATACTCATAAATTTTGTTACAAACCGTTGTCTTTCCACTTCCGGAACCACCTGCTACCCCAATAATTACAGGTCTATTCTTTGGCGTCATATTTTTCACTCTTTTCCATATTATTCATCAGAAAAGCATTGAGAATATTCCTCTCAATGCTTTCTGATTTTTTTAGTCTAAGTACTCTGCTTTTAATCTTAAATGTTCATCATAATCTTCTGCGTAGTATACATTACCAGTAGTCAGGTCTGCAAGGAAATAATAATATTCTGTTTCTGTTGGTGTGACACTTGCATAAATTGCAGACTCAGAAGGACTATTTATCGGCCCTGGACCAACACCTTTATATCGGTACGTATTGTATGGTGAATCAATTTCTAAATCTTTAAGAGATGTACGCTCTCTATGTTCACCATGTGCATAACTTACACTCGGGTCTGTTTGAAGTGGCATGTCAATTTCTAAACGATTGTAAAATACGCCAGAAATCAGTGCACGATCTTCATCTGTTACACCTTCTCGTTCAATATGAGAAGCTAATGTCAATGTTTCATGAACAGTTAAGTTACTTGCCGCTATCGTTTCAAAATGAGGACTCACGGCTTGGTTCATTCGTGAAATCATTTGTTTTACCAATGATTCTAATGTCGTATCATCAAAAACTTCATATGTTGCTGGGAACAAATAACCTTCTAAGGTATATCTTGTGCTTTCTGATGCAGCTACTGCATCCGCTAATAAATCTGGATACTCGCCGGCTATCTCATCAATGAATACTTCATCTTGAATAAGGTTCATAAAGTCTTCCTCAGAAAATTCGGTTTGATCCTCAATTCTTTCGGCAATCTCTTCAATATGTATTCCTTCCGGTAAAGTCACATGACTGGACGGTTGTTTTGCGATGGGTGTACCACCTTCATTTAAATAAGTAATAATCTCATCCATTGACATCGAAGGAGACATTAAATATGTTCCCGCTTTAAAATCATTTTTTTCTTGGAAACGAACGTAATATTCAAAGATGAATGAACTATTAATAACATCCTCTTCATCTAAAATGCTACCAATCACACGACGGTTTGCACCGGTCGGTATTTCAATTTCAATAACTTCTTCACTATCTGGATCCAGTGGACCTATACTTTTTGTTACATAACGATAGCCCGCAAAACCTAAGAGCACAACCGCTAATATAAAGACAACAATAATTCCAATTAGAATATTGCGTACTGTTTTTGATTTACTTCTTTCGTTCAAGTCTATCAGTCCTTTAAATTTAACTAAATTTCATTATACAGGAATAACGATTCGGTGGGAAGTATATCCCATCTTTTTATATCATTATCCTTATCGTATAAACGGTATTTTACCCAAACAAAAAGGGTGGAATAAACCACCCTTAACTAATATCTTATTCTTATTCTTCTTCGTCTTCTACAAACGCACCAAGAACTTCTTCAATCATATCCCATTCTTCGTCTGTTTCAATGTCTTGTAGTTGACCTTCTAGTCCTTCATCTGGATCGTCATATGCGAAGGCAAAAATTTCAACTTCTTCGTCATCTGCTTTTCCAGCTGGGTAAACTAATACATAACTCTTTTCAAACTCATCTGATTCAAAAGTCAATAGGATTTGATATAACTCCTCGTTTCCTTCTGGATCAACTAGTGTAATAAATTCATCATCATGTGTGTGATCGTGTTTATCAGTCATTGTGGGTATCCCCCTTCATATTTGCTTGTCTATCTAAATAACTTTGCAAAATCATCATCGCTGCTAATTTATCGATAACTTGCTTGCGTTTTTTACGAGAAACATCGCCCTCTTCTATCATCATACGATTGGCTTGAGCCGTTGTTAAACGCTCGTCTTGATAGATAACGGGTAATGCAAATTTTTCTATAATTAACTCACCATAATTTTGAGATGCGATTGCTCGATCTCCGATGGTACCATCCATATTTTTAGGCAAACCAACAACGATAGCACTTGCTTCATACTCGTCAATAATTTCACCTAAACGTTCTAGGCCAAACTGTTCTTTCGCCTCATTAATTTGAATAATTTCAAGCCCTTGAGCCGTCCATCCAAATGGATCACTCACAGCTACACCAACGGTTTTCGAACCGACATCTAATCCTAATATTCTCTTCACTTGTCATTTCTTTCTAAATATACTTTTAATACTTCTTCTAAAACTTCATCACGTTCAAATCGACGGATGATATTCCTTGCATCATTGTGTCGTGGTATATAAGCCGGATCACCAGATAATAAGTAACCTACGATTTGGTTGATTGGGTTATAACCTTTTTCTTCTAATGCATCATAAACAGTGTGTAGCATATTCGATACTTTTTCAGATTCGTTTTTGCTTGCGTCAAAGCGCATTGTACGTTCGTCATTATTCATTGATTTATCCCCCATCTGTCTTCTATTCTGAAGTTTGTCACTCTTATCTTAACGAAAAGCTAAGTATTCTTCAATGATTTTAATAGCTCTTAAGATAAATTATACCACATATCTGTATCTAATTTTCAGCTATTTATTTTCTAACCATTTTACGGTAGCTGCTAAAGCATCCTCTATACCTGCTGGATTCTTTCCTCCAGCTTGTGCCATATCTGGACGGCCACCTCCGCCACCACCAACTAGTGGTGCAATTTCACGGATTAAGTCACCTGCTTTAAGGCCTGCTTTAATTGCTTTATCACTCATAGCTGTTAACATATTTACTTTTCCATCGGATGCTAAAGCTAGAACCAATACATCAGAAGAGTTTAGTTCTTTCCACTTGTCACCCATTTGACGAAGTTGGTCCATATCTTTTACGTCTACTTTTTGAGCAATTAATGTGAACTCACCAATTGTTTGAACATTTTCAAATAGTTCATCCGCTTGAGCATTCGATAATTGAGCTTTTAGAGATTCGTTTTCACGGCGTAAGTCTTTTATTTCTTCAAATAAACTTTTTACTCGGTCAGTGATTAAATCAATTGTCTGTGCTTTCGTTAGTGAAGCTGTTTCAGCAAGAATTTCTAATTGCTTGTCTACCCATTGCAATGCACCTTCACTTGTTCGTGCAACAATACGACGGACACCTGCTCCGATTCCTGATTCTGTTGTTATTTTAAATAATCCAATATCAGATGTGTTATTAACGTGCGTTCCACCACATAATTCTAACGAATAGTCATCAATTGAAACAACGCGAACAACATCCCCATATTTTTCACCAAATAAAGCCATTGCGCCCATTGCACGAGCTTCATCGATGGAAGTCACTGTTGTAGTTACAGGGTTCGCTTCAGATATTTTTTCATTAATAATTTGTTCAATTTGTTCTAACTGTTCAGTCGTTACTTGTTCTAAGTGCGTGAAATCAAAGCGTAAATGATCCGCCGCTACTAAAGAACCTGCTTGATTAACGTGATCCCCAACAACATCTTTTAATGCTTGATGTAATAAGTGAGTTGCGGTATGGTTTCGTTCAATTAACATGCGACGAACTTCGTTAACAACTAACGTGTATTCTTTGCCATTTTCTAGTGCTTCAGTTGTTTCAACTAAATGCAATGTTTGACCAGCTGGTGCTGCTTTTGTGTCAATAACACGTGCAACAATATTTCCATCAATGTCTCGAATTAAACCTTGATCGCCCGTTTGTCCACCCTTTTCAGCGTAGAATGGTGTTTCATCAAAGATTAACTGCGCTTTTCTCTTACCATCAACTTGGTCAACTACTTGATCATCCGAAATAATCGTATTTAATCGACTATTTGTTTTGGTTGTTTCATAGCCAATAAATTCGCTCTTCACATCTAAGTCAATTAATGCTTCGGATTGAATATTCATAGACTGTTCGTTTCCACGAGCTGCACGAGCACGTTCACGTTGTTTTTCCATTTCAGCCTTAAAGCCATCTAAGTCTACTTTAAATTCTCGTTCAATCGCATATTCTTCTGTTAATTCGATTGGGAATCCAAATGTATCGTATAGAGTGAAAGCATCTTTACCCGTAACGGTTATTTCACCTTTATCGCTTAATTCATTAAAAACATTGACTAAGTGATCTAATCCTTCTGTTATTGTTTCATGGAAGCGATTCTCTTCTTGCGTAATCACTTTAATAACAAAGTCATTTTGTTCTAAAACATTCGGGTAGAAGTCGCCCATCATTTCACCTACTAAAGGAACTAATTTCGTTAAGAATGTTCCTTCAATACCTAACTTACGTCCGTGCATAACCGAGCGACGAATTAAACGGCGTAAGACATAGCCTCGACCTTCATTAGAAGGTAGTGCTCCGTCCGCAATTGCGAATGTGACCGCACGAATATGGTCTGAGATAACTTTAAAACTTTGTTTCAACTCACCAGCTGTTTCATAGGCTACTCCTGAAATTTCAGCTGTTTTTTCAATTAATGGTAGGAATAAGTCGGTTTCAAAGTTGGTTGGTGTTTCTTGAATAACCGAAACAATTCGTTCTAATCCCATTCCTGTATCAATGTTTTTATTTGGTAGTGGTTCATATGTTCCGTCTGGTTGATGGTTAAATTGTGAAAATACTAGGTTCCAAATTTCTAACCAGCGTTCGTTTTCTCCTCCAACATAACTTTCTGGATGATCTTCTGGTAGGTCATTATTTTCTTGACCGCGGTCATAGAAAATCTCTGTATTTGGACCAGATGGCCCTACTCCAATATCCCAGTAGTTATCTTCTTCGTCTAATACACGGTCCGATGAAAGACCCACTACTTCTTGCCAAATTTGACGAGCTTCTTCATCTTCTGGATGAACCGTTACGTATAAGTTATTTGGATCAAGTGCTAACCATTTTTCGTCTGTTAAAAATTCCCAAGCCCAAACAATTGCTTCTTCTTTAAAGTAATCACCGATTGAGAAGTTACCTAACATCTCAAACATTGTATGGTGTCTTGCGGTTACCCCAACGTTTTCAATGTCATTGGTACGGATACTTTTTTGTGAGTTTGTAATTCTTGGATTATCTGGAACAACTGATCCATCAAAATATTTTTTTAATGTAGCTACACCTGAGTTAATCCAAAGTAATGTTGGATCATCTACTGGAACGAGTGATGCACTTGGCTCAATTTTGTGTCCTTTTTCTTTGAAAAAATCAAGGAACATGGTACGTATTTCTGAACTAGATAATTTTTTCATTGTTTTCTCCTCTGTTTGTTTTTTATTCTTAAAAGCAAAAAAAGATCGAATAATCTCATTGCGACAAGGACGATAATACGCGGTACCACCTTGATTGCAATGACATTATTCGATCATTACCTCTTAATTGTATGTTATCGCAATACGTGCGGTGTGATTTCTCACACAATCGTGTTAAGGGAGCACTTAATAGGATTTGTTCGCACTTCTCACCAAACGTGCGTCGCTGTATACAAAAGATACTATTAAATATAGCCTTTACTAGATTATAGTAATGTTTTATACAGAAAAAGTCAACTGTATTCATAATGAATAAGCAGATGACTTTTATGATATCTATTTAATGCTGTTGATTTGTGGCAAAATATTTTTCGAGTGAAAAGCCTCGTCCCATAACTTCACTAGCGGACATGACAACAACAAATGCATCATCATCCTTTTGTAAAATCAATTCTTGTAAGACGGTAATTTCACGGCCTTCAATGACCACCATTAACATATCTTTTTCTTCATTTTTGTAGCCACCACGAACATCAATTCGTGTAACACCACGATCTAAATGTTCAAATATACTAGCTTGAATTTCTTGAACTTTATCTGAAATAATAAGAACTGTTTTCTGATTTTTATTTCCAATTAATACAAAGTCGATAAAATATGAAACAGCCACTAAACTGATTAAACCATATAAAATAGATTCTACTTCAAAAATAAATATACCAATAGCAATAACGACCCCATCAGCTAATAAGTTCGCTCCACCCATCGTCATCGTTGTATATTTTTCGAGAATTTGTGCAACGATACTTGTTCCTCCAGTAGAACCTTTTCCTTTGTAAACCAGTCCAACGGCAATACCTGTTAATACCCCTCCATAAAGAGCTCCTAAAAGTGGTGTCGTTGTCCATGGATCCATACCACTTAATAAACCCGTAAAGAATGGGAATAATAGACTACCAAGAACTGATTTAAATAGTACTTCTTTACCCAATAAAAAATAACTCATAATCAGTAAAGGAATGTTAAAGGCATACTGAACGATTGCCGGCTCCCAACCAAAAATATTATATAAGATAATCGACAAACTTGAGACCCCACCGGAAATAATTTCATTCGGAAGAATAAAAGCCTGGAAAGCAAAGGATAGTAAGAAACTACCAATAATTATGTATAACATATCCAATCCACCCATCTTGTATCGTTTAATGACTTCGTTCATTTTTTTAACACTCCTTCTTTTGTTTTAAACACCTTATGGTATTATATCGAATAGACTAAAATATAACAATTAATCTTTGAAAGGAGTGTGTATCTTTTTAGTAAATCTATCACATCATCTACTTGCAAAATTTTCTTTTCATTCATTCAAAAAATAGTCTATAATATGTAAAATGAATGAGGAGGTTGTGTATTGGATCGTTTTTTACATATTATTGTAAATCAGCAATCACGTAATAGTGTTCCAAACTTTAAAGACCTAGTACTTGAATTGCCTAAATATACAAACAAATATAAAATTCACCAAACTAAAAATATCAAACAACTAAAAAACTTATTAACTTTATTAAAAGATACGATACAAAAAGAAGATATGATTGTTTTTGTAGGTGGTGACGGAAGTTTAAATCAAGGGATTACACTTTTAGAAGAATTAGATATTCCGAATGTTATTGCTTATCTTCCCTCTGGTTCAGGAAATGATTTTGCTCGTGCTCATAATATCCCTACTCAAATTAAAGGAAGTTTGAAACGTCTCTTTCAAGTAAATGAGCCTAAAGAATTATCTATTATTCATGCCAGTGAAGGAGTCACAAACTACTACGCTGTGAACAGCATTGGTTTCGGGATTGATGGGTTAGTAAATCATGTGATAGCTGAGAAGGAAAAACACAAAGGTTCGGGTTCGTCTACCTATTTAACTTCTGCATTAGCAGCTTTTAAACGATTAGAGCCTTTTCCAATGACGTTAAAAGTGGATGACGGTGTCTTTCATTTTGACCGGGCACAAATCGCTTTAATTGTGAATAACCCGTATTTTGGTGGAGGTTTAAAAATTGTACCGGATGCTTCTGGTGAAGATGGTTTATTAGAAGTATTGATTGCTGAAGATGCGAAGTTTTTAGACTTAGTCAGTATTTTATCTCGAATGGTCTTCAATAAATCACATTTAAAAAACAAAAAGCTATCCTTATTTAAAACCAAAAGTTTGGCCCTTTATATCGATGCTAGTCAATATGGTCAAAAAGATGGTGAAGTATTTCAACAAGATGGCTATGCTCTGACATTGAAAACAAAGAAAAGATTGTTTTGGCTATAATTTTAAATTATAAAATATTAAAAGCTAAGGCGAGATGGAGTCAAATCCATCTTTGTCTTAGCTTTTATCGTTTATTGCTGGGTAGATAAGTATTGAGACAAACGATCCCAACGAGATGCAATATCTTCTCTCAATCCTTGATTGATTAGTTGGATAAGTTCATCAGGTGAATTGTATTCTTTATGACCGATAATAATGGTTCGATTGTCGTCTAAAGCCTTCAATTCAATTCTTGTTTTAGACGCTGGAAGCTCTCGATTAATTTCACCTTTTTCATCCGTTACATAATCAACCATTTCAATAACTTCAGGTTCTTTAATTTCTTTAAATAAAGACAATCCCCAATTCTCTATATTCTTTGATTCAGGGTGTCCATCTGTATTACTCAAGCCAAAAAACCATTCACCATCTGGTTTAAAATCCAGTGTGGAGTGAATGAGTTCCCAACCATGCGGAGCCCAAAAGTGGTCAAGGTGATTGGTGTTTGTAAACATTTCAAAAACTTTATCAATAGGTGCTAAAAATATTTTTTCTAACACGAGCTCTGTTTCATTCTCTATCCGAGCATTAATACCATACTGAGTCAATTTTATCCCCCTTTATACTTGTAGTTTCCCTCTGAACCCTCTTGAGGCATAATAGGAATCTGCACCATTATGATACATAAAAACCTTGTCGTAACGGCGGTCACAAAAAATAGCTCCACCTAGTTTACGAATATCAGCTGGTGTTTCTACCCAAGTCGATGTTTTCAAATCAAATGGTTCAAAAGACTGAAGCCATCTATACTCTTCTTCTGTTAGCAATTCGATTTTCATTTCTTTTGCCATTGTCTTGACGTCACTTTTTGGCGGATTCTTTTTACGCGCTTCTAACGCGGCTTGATCATAGCAAAGGCTACGGCGCTCTGCTGGTGACTCTTTAGCACAATCCATAAACAGATAATCATTCCCCACAGCATCAGGTTCGCCTCCTGTTCTTTCCATTTCATACAGTGACCATAATTTTTCCGGTTGAGCAGTTAATTTATCTACTAATTCAGCCCACATCATTTCCGGATGACGGTGCATATTGGCATGAAACCTTTCTTCTAAAACAGGTAAGAATGTTTCTGCCACTTCATTTGATAATTTTCTTCCCAATTTAGCACCTCCTTAGTCTCTTTATTTTACTGAAATTTATTGATTTCTGGTAACAATAACACCTAAATTATAGATAAACGATAA
Organism: uncultured Carnobacteriaceae bacterium; assembly: GCA_964617265.1. GTDB lineage: Bacteria > Bacillota > Bacilli > Lactobacillales > Carnobacteriaceae_A > Atopostipes. The sequence goes on from CAZTXI010000002.1 coordinate 14,797, forward strand.
GATACTTGTTTTTGATTGGAAATGATGTTCGTAAAATTCGCGTATTTATCCGAATTTCAGAATAGATGAATAGATG
>CAZTXI010000002.1:14972-24350 GCA_964617265.1 uncultured Carnobacteriaceae bacterium
ATTGCTCCATTGCGATTTGTTTATATTATTTTAACGTTGTTTTCTTAACGTCTTCAATCGTTTGTGTTCCTGCTAATTGCATAACGCGTTCTAAATCTTTTTGGAAGTATTCTAATACGGAACGAACACCTTTCCAACCACCTAATGCTAAACCATATAAGACTGGGCGACCTAATGCTACAATATCTGCTCCACTTGCTAGTGCTTTAAAGATATGCTCTCCACGACGAATACCACTATCAAATACAATTGGTACACGACCAGCAACTGCTTTTGAAATATCTTCTAATACTTCAAACGATCCTGGCGCACCGTCTAATTGACGACCACCGTGGTTTGAAACCCAAATTCCATCTGCTCCTGCACCAATCGCTAATAATGCATCATCCGGTGTTTGCAGTCCTTTTACGAATACAGGTAAACCTGAATAGTCTTTCAAGAATTTAACATCGCTTGGACTAATTTTTTGTTTAGACTGAGAATAAATATTGTTTAATGACATATTTTTCCCAGATCCTGTTAGGTAACGAGACACAATTGGCATCCCAAATGGATAGACAAATTTATTTCGTATATCTTTTTCACGGTTCCCACTTAGTGTAGAGTCAGCTGTTAAAATAATCGCTGTTGCACCATCTGCTTTTGCTTCATCGATAATATTTTTATTTAATTCGTCATCTTTACTCATATAAATTTGGAACCAACGCGGTGAGCCATTTAATCCTTCTTCAATCTCTTCGAATTTAGCTCCTGAATAAGCACTAATTGACATAATGGTTCCAAATTCTGAAATCCCTTTAGCAGTTCCCGCTTCTTTTGTTTCATGAGCTAAGCCGTGTGCAGCAATGGGTGCCATGATAAACGGAACTTTGATATCATGTCCCAAAATTGATGTGCTCGTATCTGGGAATTCAACATCCGCTAATACTCTTGGTAAAATACGCTTGGTTTCCCATGCTTTGACGTTTTGACGTAATGTGTATTCATCACCTGAACCACCTGAAATATAATCAAATCCACCATGCGGAACAATTTCTCTTGCACGTTCTTCTAACTCATAAGTATTGACAACCTCTATATCCTGCACAACAGTCGGTGCATCATATGTTTTTATTTCTTCAACCATGTTTTATTTCCTCCAATATTTTTAAAATTTTTCATTTTTAATTTATCCAAATACCATATGAATAAGTGGTTCTGCAAATGGTGCTAGTGCAACCACTACTATTCCTGTTACGACAATCGATAAACCGGACATTGCTCCCTGGACCTCTCCGATTTCAATAGCTTTTGCCGTTCCCATTGCATGGCTAGATGAACCTAATGCTACACCTTGAGCAACGGGATCCGTAATTTTACCAATTTTAAAGATGTACGGAGCTATTACAGAACCGATGATTCCTGTGAATACGACTACAGCTACCGTTAGTGAAACCAATCCACCTAATGATTCTGAAACACCAACTGCAATGGCAGTCGTAATCGATTTAGGGAATAAAGTCGACGCCATTTCAACATCAAAATTAAAAAGTAAACCAAATCCAAATATCATAGCGGTATGAAACACAATTCCTGAAATAATTCCGGTTAAAATCGCTTTATAATATTTTTTCAAGTAAATATAATTTTTCTCTAACTTAATAGCCAAGGCTACAGTTGCTGGTGTTACAAAAACAGCGATCAGTCGGCTCCCTGTTTCATAGGTTTCATAAGGTATACCTGTCACCAATAACAACACAATGACCATCACAATCGAGAACAATAATGGATTAAGTAACGGTGTTGGAAATTTCTTTTGAAGTTGAGCGGCTAAAACAAAAAATCCAGCTGTAATGGTTACCCATAAATAAGGACTCTCAAGTAATCTCTCAATCATTTATGCTCACTCCTTCTATATAATCCGTATCTTCTAAGTTATCTGTTTCCGGTGATTTATCTTTGAAATGTTGAACTATTTTTCCAACAAATAACATCATTGCACCACAAGTGACTCCCATAATAATTAAGAGTTGTAGCCATGATTGAGCTAATACATCAAAGTTTGTCATTAGCCCTACTCCAGCTGGCACAAAAAAGATTGCCATATTATCTGTCAACCAAGTACCTACTTCGTCGACTTGTTCCATTTCTAAGAAATTAAAATGAAGCGCTAAAAATAACAGCACCATTCCGATTACACTTCCTGGAATAGCTACAATATTAGCAATTAGACTAGATAAAATTTCACCCAATAGTGAAAAAAAGAAAATCCATAATAATTGTTTAATAATCCGCATAATGTTCTTTCCCTTTCATTTATGTTTTGTAAGCGTTAACTTCGTAAAGATAATATAGCACAGATTGTAACCGTTTCATCATTCTGGTTTTTTATGCTATCATAAATATTATTTATAAGCTCAATCAAACTCATATATATCAATTATGTTAAATGAGTCACAATTCTCTAATTATTTTTAATAAGGAGTCAATTCATGAATCTTCAAGATTTAATTTATTTTAAACATCTTTCGGAACATTTAAGTTTTACGGAAACAGCCGAGCATTTTTTCGTTTCACAGCCCTCAATTTCAACCGCATTAAAAAGACTAGAAACTGAATTAGACACCGTTTTAATTGATCGCCGTAAAACACTAAAGAAAATAAAATTAACAGCAGCCGGTCAAATATTATACGACAATACGACTGAAGTGCTCAGCATTTTGGAGCAAACCAAGCAAAAAATACACAGTCTACAGGATGAAACAGTATACTTTGGCTTCTTGCCAACAATTGGTGGCTCATTAATGCCACAAATCTTACCTAATTTAAAAGAGTTCACAAAATCGTTGCGTTTTAAAGAAGAAGAAAGTTCAGATGTTATGTTGCAATTGGTGAAAAAAGGAGAAGTCCCTATCGCTATTATAGGTCATGATTTACGTGATATTAATGACCCTAATATTCTTCAAATCCCTGTTCTAGTTCAAGAAATGGCGTTATGGGTTGCTCCTTCACATCCGCTTGCCAACAAAACAGTGGTCACCGAAGAGGATTTCAAAAATGATGTGTTTATCTCACTCTCAGAAGGCTATACACACCACCGAATTTTCGAAAAATGGACACAAGGCAAGAAAATATATGGCCCAAATGTCGTCTTCGCAAATGAAATTAAAACAGTACTCTCGATTGCAGCATCTACCCATATGATTGCTTTTATGTCGAATATTGTTGTAGATGATACGCATGATTTAGTTCGAGTGTCGATTCAAAATCCACCGAAATTCTATGTGAGTTTGATTCTGAATAAAAATACAGAACAGACTCTTTTCCAACAAAAATTTAATGATGAAATGGTTAAAATTGTGACAGATGTTTTTAGTAAAAAAGAATAACACTCAAAATAAAAACAGCTACCCTGTTGGTTTACATAACAGAATAGCTGTTTTTAAATTATTTAATTAATGAATAAGCTGTACCTTCTAAAGCGGCAATTAATTCATCTTCACTAATATTCGCTTCAACATCTAAGATAGCTGTCTTTTGATCTAAGTTTATTTCAACTTCTTTAACGGCTGGAATACCTGAAAAACGTTTTTCTACCGTATTAGCGCAACCGCCACATGTCATACCGTCAACTTTTACTTCTTGTTTCATATTATCTTCCCCTTATTTTTCTAATTATTATAGCACTTATTTGCCCTATTTCACTTTTGAAGGATTAAATCGCTTTAAGCGTGATGCGTTTAAAACAACTGATACAGAACTTAAACTCATCGCAGCAGCTGCAAACATAGGGTTTAATAATGGTCCTCCAAATAAATGTAAGACACCCATAGCTACTGGAATACCCAATGTATTATAAGCAAAAGCCCAGAATAAGTTTTCTTTAATATTTTTTATCGTCGCTTTGCTCAACTCAACAGCTGTCGGAACATCCATTAAATCACTTCGCATTAATACAATATCAGCCGATTCCATCGCAACGTCTGTTCCAGAACCAATTGCAATACCGATATCAGCTTGTGCCAGTGCTGGTGCATCATTAATACCATCACCAACCATAGCGACACGTAAACCTTCATTTTGTAGCTGTTTGACTTCATTCGCTTTGTCTTCCGGTAAAATTTCACTTAAAACACGGTCAATGCCAACTTGTTTGGCAATCGCTTCTGCGGTACGTTTATTGTCACCTGTTATCATTGCGACTTCGATACCCATTTTGTGAAGTTTTTGAATAGCTGCTAAACTACTTTCTTTCACTGTATCGGCTACCGCAATTATACCGGCAAGTTGATGATTAACTGAAATATACATCGGTGTTTTACCTTGAGTGGCTAATTGATCAGAGTCAGCAGCTAAACCAGTTAAATCAATGTTATTTTCATCCATCAATTTTTTATTTCCTAAAAATAAATGTTGGTCTTTAATCGTTACTTCTATACCGTGTCCTGGAATGGCATTAAAGGTTTCTACTTTATAAAAATCCAATTCTTTTTCTTCTGCATATCGAACAATCGCTTCTCCTAAAGGATGCTCTGATCCGACTTCAGCAGAAGCAGCTAACGTAAGTAATTCCTCTTGGTCAAAACCTTCTACCGCTAAAATATCTGTTACGACTGGTTGACCTTCAGTAATCGTACCCGTTTTATCAAAAACGATTGTATCCACTTTTCCAGTTGTTTCAAGTGATTCAGCACTTTTAATTAACACACCATTTTCAGCACCTTTACCTGTACCAACCATAATTGCAATTGGTGTTGCCAGACCAAGTGCACAAGGACACGCAATAACTAAGACTGAAATAGCAATCGTTAACGCGAATTCAATCGTTTCACCACCAATAAAATACCAGCCTAATCCAGCCAACAACGCTAGACCAATAACAACCGGTACAAAGATACCTGAAATACGATCGGCTAGTTTCGCAATTGGTGCTTTTGAACCTTGTGCATCCTCCACTAATTTTACAATTTGAGCCAATGCAGTATCTTTACCAATTTTTGTTGCTCTGTATTGGAAACTTCCTGTCTTATTGATACTCGCTCCAATTACCTCATCATCGATTGTTTTCTCAACAGGAATACTCTCCCCAGTTAACATGGCTTCATCAATCGCAGTACTTCCTGAAATAATCACACCATCTACTGGTAATTTTTCACCTGGACGGACAACGATAATATCGCCAACTTGAACTTCGTCAATACTAATTTCTTGTTCTTTCTGATTACGCATCACTCGAGCAGTCTTTGGTGCTAGTCCCATTAATTTCTTAATGGCTTCAGAAGATTTACCTTTTGAAACAGCCTCAAAATAATTTCCTAATGTAATAAGCGTTAAGATAACAGCTGCCGATTCATAATAGAGCATATGCGCAAAGCTCGCATCCCCTGCTGAAATCATATATGTCGCATATAAACTATAGAGAAATGCTGCACTCGTACCTAATGCAACCAGAGAATCCATATTTGGGTGTCCCTTAGATAAGGTCCTAAACCCAATTTTGAAATATTCAATATTAATGATTATAACTGGAAACGTTAAAATCAATTGGATTATTGCATTCACTAGTGGATTAATTGATGCATCCATCATTGTTGGAACAGGTAACCCAACCATCGGCCCCATTGATAAGTAAAATAGTGGTACAGTAAAAATTGCCGAAGCAACAAATCTCTTCCATAGATGACTAATTTGTTTATCTTTCTTTTCTTGGTCTAAATCAACTTGAGCGGCTGAATCAATTTCTTCATGCGCTTCATAACCTGCATCTGAAACAGTTTTTATAATCTCACCTAAATTTAAAATAGCCGGATCATAAGAAACGGTTAGCTTTTCTGTTGCTAAGTTTACACTCGATACAGATACACCTTGTAAGTTCTGTACAGACTTCTCAACCGTTTGAGCACAGGACGAACAAGTCATGCCTTCAATATTGAAGGTTTTCTTAACATCATTTGAGACTATTTTATACCCCGCATCCGCTATCGCTTTTCGAACATCCGAATCGGATAATACAGCCTCATCATAGTTTAGACTTAGTTTTTCTGTCGCAAGATTTACCGCTGCTGTTTCAACACCAGGTAACTTTTGGGCTGTTTTTTCAACCGTTTGAGCACAAGATGCACAAGTCATCCCTTCCACACTAAATGATTTTATAGACATATTTCATTCTCCTTTAAACTTCTACAATTAAGCAATGTGACAATCGCACTGACCTACAGCACATTCACATGGAACAACCTCTGGTGCAGTCATTAATTTCGTTTTTAATTGGTCCATTAGTTGTTCAATATCTGTTTGACTCAGTGCCGCTTCTTCAACTAATTGTTGAATGACTTTGCCATTTTGTTTTTTACATACACGAGATAGAATATCTTCTGAGAAACTTCTGACCGTATCACTTTCGCTAATATTCGCTCGGTAAATAAATTTTCGCCCATCTTTTGTAGTACTTAGCGCTTCTTTATCAACTAAACGGCCAATTAACGTTTTAATAGTAGACTGTTTCCAGTTCATTTTATTTTCAAGAGTTTCGATGACTTCACGACTGGTCACCGTCTCATTCGCCCATACAACACGCATAATTTCCCACTCAGCTTCACTGATTGTAATCTGTTCAGTAATCACCATCTTAAAACCTCCTTGCGTTTTATTTACATTCGTTTACACCTGTAATCTTTATCTCGTTATTAGTTTACATCCGTAAACGATAATAGTCAAGTCTTTTATCATTATTTTAAAAATAATGTGACTCTCATTAATATGAAATGACAAAAAGAGCCAGGGAATAAAATAAGTGAGCTATCTATTAGGTAATTATCAATTTTTACTTGCTATAAGGAGTTGCATTTTCATAAACAAATGATATTTTTTAGATTTCATGAAGTACTGTGCTACAATAAAAATGAATCAATAATGAAAGGGGTAACAACATGCAAAACGAGATTCAAAATTTCAAATTACAAAATCCAGTAAAAATCGTATTTGGAAAAGACCGGATCAAAGAACTACCTAAGCTAATACCAGATGGAAGCAAAGTATTGATTACTTATGGTGGTGGAAGTGTTAAACGCTTTGGCACACTCGATCGGGTGAAAGAAGCTTTACAATCATTCGATTTCGGAGAGTTTGGAGGGATTGAGGCTAATCCTACTTTTGAGACTTGTATAGAAGCGGTTGATAAAATTAAAGCTGAAAAATATGATTATATTCTAGCGGTTGGTGGTGGTTCCGTTATCGACGGAACAAAATTCATTGCGGCAGCTGCTGCATACGATGGTAATCCGAAAGATATCTTTGCTGGTGGAATCGGTCAAGGGGTTCGTATAAACAGTGCCATACCATTTGGAACCATTCTGACTTTACCGGCAACTTCATCTGAAATGAACGCAACATCTGTCATCACTTTTAAAGAAGAACAAGCCAAAATTAGTTTTTCTAGTCGACATGTTTATCCCCAATTTTCAATTTTAGAGCCTGAGTTGACTTACACGCTCCCTTCTAAACAACTCGCAAATGGTGTAAGTGATGCATTTACTCATGTGATCGAAAACTACTTAACCTACCCTGTTGGTGGTATGGTACAAGATCAATTCGCAGAAGGTTTACTCAAAACCTTTATTGAAATCGGTCCAAAAGTTATCGACGAAAACAATCATGATTATAATTTACGCGCTAATTTCATGTGGGCTGTAGCCATTTCATTAAATGGATGGTTATCTGTCGGTGTACCTGGTGACTGGTCAACTCATGCATTAGGTCATGAAATTACCGTCTTAAACGACACAGATCATGCGCGAACCTTAACAGCAGTCTTACCTGCCACAATGCATGTTCGCCGAAAAGAAAAGCATGATAAATTAGTCCAATATGCAGAACGCGTCTTTGGCGTAAAAGATGGGACTGACGACGAAAAAGTCGATGCGGCTATCCAAAAAACTGTGGAATTCTTTAAGAGTATAGGTATGCCAACGAATTTAACAGAAGTAGGAGTTGAAGACAAAGACATTGATTTCTTAGTCGACCAATTAGTCAAACACAAAAAAATTAACATCTCAGAACACGGCAACCAAACCGCAGAAATTCATCGTGAAATTTATGAAGCAGCCTTAACCAATGATTTTCTGAAATAAAGAAAAAAAGAGATTGGCTTTTTATGACGAAAGCTAATCTCTTTTATATTTTATCCTTACAACTTCATTACGGTTTAACGCCATCCATCCCAATCATCGCATCTACTGAAAAAGATTCAACCATTTCAGGTGTGAGAATAAAGTTTCTCAACTTTTCAGGAATGGCTTCTTTATTGGGCTCTTGTTTTGCTTTTTCATCTTTTTTTATAGATGGTTGTTCGACTGTAAATTTATATTGGTCACTTTGTAGTCTTTCTTTTAAACCAGTATTTCTTAGGTTCTGTTGTGATTCAATACTACGAATAAAGGCTTGTGGTTCACCGATTAAGGACAATGATTTACTTGCTCGAGTAATTGCGGTGTAAAGAATATCTTTTTTCAGCATTCTTCCGTAACTTGATAATAACGGTAAAATGACAATATCGTATTCACTACCTTGTGCCTTATGAATGGATGTACAATAAGCTAAGGTAATTTGATTCCAATTTGACCGTAAATAATCAACTTCGTTTCCTTCAAAATCAACCGTAATAATATCTGATTTCAATTCAGTATATTTTGCTTTTGTTATACTAGTGATGAAACCTAAGTCTCCATTAAATACGTTGTTTTCAGGATCATTTTGTAGTTGCAGAACTTTATCACCAATCCGATAAACCGTATCGATGTGCTTCATTTCTGTTCTTGTTCCATCTGGATTTGGGTTAAATATTTCTTGCAGTCTTTCATTTAAAACATTGATTCCAGCGGGTCCCTTATACATTGGTGCTAAAACTTGAATGTCATTTGCGGTATAATCTCGCTCAATTGCTTTTTCAACGATTTTTTCAATAAGCGGTACGGCGCTATTCGAAGTTGCTGGAAAAAAGTTTCGGTCTTTTTTTCGTTCCATTAAGTCAGCTGGTAAACGGTTGTTCTTAATTTCATGTGCTAATGGAATAATGCTTGATCCGTCACCTTGACGATAAATTTCCTTTAATTCTTTTTGTGGAATTTGGCCCGAATCAATTAAATCACGAAATACTTGGCCTGGACCAACAGATGGTAACTGATCTTGGTCACCGACTAATATAACTTTCATCCCATGAGGAATCGCTTGGAATAATCGATTAGCTAGGAAAGTATCAACCATCGACATTTCATCAATAATTAATAACTTACCATCTAATAAATACTCACTGTCCTCCATCAAATCTTCATCGTCAGCGGTTAACCCCAATAAACGGTGAATCGTCGATGCTGGTAATCCAGTTGACTCTTTCATCCGCTT
>CAZTXI010000002.1:24450-29842 GCA_964617265.1 uncultured Carnobacteriaceae bacterium
GTATCATCGCCATCCAATAGAAACTCCATTGAACGAACAATACCCCATTCTGAATGGAACAGTGTGGCTAGGAAGTAGCGACCTTCATCATTATAGATTCGACTATCTTCTTCCATACTAGCTAAATTTTCTTCAACCCATTCTCGATCAATTAAAAACGGACGACTTCGTTCAAGAATTTCAATTGTTTTATCAATTAAATGCCCTTCTGTAACATACGTATCCCCGGTATCATTTGAAATGGTAAATAGTGCATAATAAATAGCTGCTTGAATTCGTTCAGCTGCATCGCCTTGTATTTCAAGATGTTCTGCAATTCGATCTGCACGGTTAAACCCGATACCTTCTATCTCTTGAATTAATTGATAGGGATTTTCACGAATAACTTCTGAAGTGCGTTCTTCATATTTGCCGTAGATACGAAAGGCTAATGTATTATCTATACCGAAACGATTTAATTGTAAAATCATTTTTTGCATACCGTATTCGTTACTTAAGACATCGACTAATGTTTCTTTTTGTTTTTTGCTTAATCCATCCACTCGATTTAAGACATTGTGGTCGGCTACAATCGAATCAATACAATTTTCGCCTAATTCGTCCACTATTTTTTCAGCTGTTTTTTGTCCAATCCCTTTGAATTGTGTACTGGATAAATATTGAACCAGTGATTCTGAAGAGGACGGCTGACTCGTTTCATAGCGGTCTACTTTAAACTGAATGCCATATTTAGGATGACTCGTTAACGAACCATAAAATTTATAACTCGATCCTTCTTGTACTCGACCAAAATTTCCAGTGATCGTAATTTCATCATCCGGATAGTCAGCATTTGTGTCTTCAATTTTAATTAACATGACTTTGTAAAAATTACTTGGATTGGAGAAAAATATGGCGAGCACTTCACCAGTAATATATAATTCTTCATTTCCTGTTAAATCAAGGTGCATCTCTTCCAACATTCATTCTCCTTCCAAAATAAAATCTTCTATTATCTTAACGCATATTGAGTCTTTTTAAAAGAAGCGGTTCAACATCTCTACAATACCATCTTCATCATTTGACTTTGTTACTTCATCCGCAAGCTCTAAAATTTCAGGAACGGCGTTTGCCATAGCAACACCAACTCCCGCAAATTCAATGATTGAACGATCATTTTGACCATCTCCAAAAGCAATCACATTTTCTGCTTCAATACCTAGTTTTGGTAAAAATTCATTTAAAGCATATGCTTTATCGACACCGATGTCTGTGAATTCAAAGTAAAACGGTGCTGAGAAAACAGCCGTTGTCTGATCTGCAAAAGGTGCTTTCAGTGCTTCCCAGTTTTCAGCTAAATAATCTGGTTTTCCAGCTAATAAGATTTTGTTTAGTGGACGATCCACAACAGCATTGAAATCATCTACTTCACATACTTTAAAATCTGCCATACGACTTTCATATTCCACAACCGTTGTAATTCCAGTTGGTAGTGGATAATCGATATCAAAGAAAGCATTTGTTACATAAAGTTTATCATCGATAACGACCATTGGTACAACATCAAATTGACCTAAGTGGTTTAAAATATCTTTTGACAAGTCCTCTGGGATTAATTGTTGAAATACAAATTCTTTTGTTTTCGTATCATACACCGAACTTCCGTTATATGAAACAACGTAGCCTTCATATTTGTCTAACTCTAACTCTTCCGCAATATGCATCATTGCAGGTGTTGGACGACCAGATGCCAGAATTACTTTAATGCCTTTTTCTTGTGCTTCAATTAATTTTTGTCTGGTTCTAGGACTAACAATTTTTTCACTATTTAATAATGTACCATCTAAATCCAATACGATTGCTTTTAAATCCATTTCACAACATCCTCTGTTATAAGTTTTATACCCTATACTTTATCGCATACGGAGATTTGTTTCAATTAAGAAAAAAGAAAACTCTGCTTACAGGGAAATCCCTATAAACAGAGTCATTTTTTAGTGTTTATCGATTAAATATATTGTAATTCTTTACCTTTTGAGAAAGCAGCGTCAATAATTCCGCCACCTAAACACTCCATGCCATCATACAGTACAATTGCTTGTCCTGGAGTGATTGCACGTGCTGGCTCATCAAACTCAACTCTTGCATTTGTTTGATTTTCATCAAGGTACACAGTTACCGGAACAGCTTCTTGGCGATAACGGAATTGTGCCATTGCACGGAATTCACGTGGATAGTCTTTTTCTTGAGTAAACAAGAAATCAGAAGCTTCTAAAGTCGTAGCATATAAATGCTCGTTCTCATAGCCTTGTCCAACGTACAGCACATTTTCTTCCAGGTTCTTACCAATAACAAACCATGGATCATTTGTGCCGTTTTTACTTCCACCGATACCTAAACCTTTTCTTTGACCAATTGTGTAATACATTAACCCAGCGTGTTGTCCGACAACTTCGCCATCTAGTGTTTGCATTTCACCTGTATTGGCTGGTAGATAGTTCTTTAAGAAATCAGTAAAGTCTCTTTCTCCAATAAAGCAAATACCTGTTGAATCTTTTTTCTTAGCGGTTGCTAAGTTTGCTCGTTCTGCAATTTCACGAACTTCTGATTTTTCAATATTTCCTAATGGGAACATTGCTTTTGACAGTTGTTCTTGTGAAAGTTGACTTAAAAAGTAAGATTGATCCTTGTTTGAATCCTTACCTCTTAATAAATGAGCGACTCCGTTTTCGTCGTGTTCGACTTGTGCATAGTGTCCTGTTGCTACAAAATCAGCACCTAATTCCATTGCGTAATCTAAGAAAGCTTTAAACTTGATTTCTTTATTACACATAACATCTGGATTCGGCGTGCGTCCTTTGCTGTATTCGTCTAAGAAGTATGTGAACACTCGGTCGTGGTACTCTTTTTCAAAGTTTACTGAATAATACGGAACACCGATTTGATCTGCTACTAAAGCGACGTCTTTATAGTCTTCTGTAGCTGTACAAAATCCGTTTTCGTCTGTATCATCCCAGTTTTTCATGAAAATACCTACCACATCATATCCTTGCTCTTTTAAGAGTAAGGCTGTTACCGATGAGTCAACTCCACCACTCATACCAACAACGACACGTGTTTTTGCGTTTTCATTCATTTTTTTCACCATCATTTCTATTTAGATTTTTCCTTGCGAGCAAGAAAAAATTGAAAATCTATTCGAATTTGAAGGTTCGTAGTTTCCAACGCCGTATATTATACGGTTTATCGCTGTAAAATGCAAACCAATCTTCTTAATAGTGAAATAGATTTTTTATTTAGTATTGGCTTAGTCTAAACCTAAACAAAAACACAAGCACAATGGCTTGTGTTTAGCTATATTGTTAATCAGCGAGATGCTCTTCTTTAATATAATCCAGTGGGATATCCAATCCAAGTTGAATAATACTGAATAAATGTTGTGCTTGTTCGGGTTCAAGGTGCTCAAATCCAGGCATGCCCTCAACTGCTAAAATTTGTTCTTTATGGGCTACACCTAATTGGTGACCAACGTCTAAAAGACTTGATTCATTATTGATATCTGACATGATTTGACCAGCTATTGTCATTTCAGGATGGTCTAAATGCAGAATAGCTTGATCAACTAATTGACGATAATCGGTTGATAACGATAGCTCTTCCATTACATCTGCCATTTGCTCGCATAACCAAATCCCTTCATCATATAGAGCTGTTTTTGTTAATGGGTTTTCGTTGGCGACTAATTTGGTTAAATCATTCCCTTTTTCCGTTTCTTCTGGAGAAACTTTATCCGGCAGTAACATCATGGTAAGGAAGAATAAATGAACAAACTGTAAGGTTTCCATTGTTATCCCTGAAATATGATACGGATTATTATCAAAAGAGCGAAACTCTAAGTATTGAATTCCATCTTCTAATAAACTACTCGTGTCTTTTACTTTACCTCGTAAGCGAACATCTCCATAGTATTCTCTTTCTTTTTGAAGAATACCATCCGCTACGGCTTGTTGTAAATCATGGGCATAATTCGCAATGGAATCATGGCGAACGATTACTTTTGGATCATTTGTAAAACCATACTTACTTTTTCGCAAACTTCTCATCGGTTCAGTTGGTAGTTCTTTATCTTTAAAGAATGGTGCGTCAAAGAAATCCTCTTCCGCTACAGGTGTTGCTCCAAATAGATAAATTAATAACCATTGGTAGCGCAAAAAGTTACTTGCTAATTTTAAATAAAGCTCATCTCGTAAGGCTTCTACCGTCTCAAAGGTTTTCATTTCAGAAAAGAGGCGGTCTAAAAATCGCTTATCAAAGGAATAATTAATATGAATACCGTTCACGAGTTGACGTTTTTTCCCATAACGAGCGGCTGTATAGAGACGATACTCGGCTAGTTCAGGGTTCGTTGTTTTTGAAATATTAATCAGATGTTCTTCCGGTAATTGACATGGAACACTGAATGGCCACATGTACTCGTCTTCCGGTAAGCTGGCGCTTAGAACTTTACTTAATGACTGCAGCCAGTTGTGTGCATTGGCATAAGGTGCCAGCGGTGGTGTAATGATTTCTGGCTGTGCCTCACCGTAGTCCGTTTTAATATGGGGATTCACTTCTCTGTCCCCTAATGATTCTGGATGCATGGTTGGCGCTAAATCATAAGGTAGCGTTGCGCGTAAGCCTTCTTTCTCTAATCCAAAATTTCCATTTAAAAACAAATGAGTTAATTGCTTATTTTTTATCGTATTTAATAAATCCACTGGTTTCACCTCACGACTTAATGGTTATTCATTTTTTTGCAAAAAGAAAAACTCGGGATAATTTTGAATTATCCAGAGTTTGGTTTATGAAGAAACACTCAACTATCATTATACTTATTCGACTTCTTGTAGTACGCCTTCTTGAACAAAGTTTTTCAAATAAAATTCTGCTAATTTGCGTTCTTCAATGTACTGATCATTTTCATATAAATCTACTTTTCGAACACCATTTGGTGCTACAGTTGAGATTTTTAAATCTGTAAAATCTTTTGAAACAGTAACTTTTAACTTAGCAACTGACTTTGCGCCAGCTTTTGTAGACAATACTCGCTCGTATTGAAAATTCCCATTCTTTGATTCCGTAAAAGCATTATCCCGCATTGTATAGCGTTTAGCATTTGGGTGTACTTGATATTTTTGATTGCTTCCCGGTAAAGATGTTACATTTGACTGTGTCATATGTGAACTCCTTTCTTGCATTCGTAAATCAATAATAGCATATTTTTCTAAAATAAGCTATATTTCTCTGTACTGCTTTAGCCATTACTTCGCTTTTGTAAACCCTTCAATCAAGTTTACCACGTAGTCAATTTCATCCAAAGTATTTCCTAAACCAAAACTGAATCGAACGGTATGTTCAATTTCATTGGCTTCCT
>CAZTXI010000002.1:29942-35792 GCA_964617265.1 uncultured Carnobacteriaceae bacterium
GCTTTTTCAAAAGCTAATATCGCTGGGATATTCTCTGTCCCTGCGCGATGTTCGTTCTCTTGACCACCGCCTAGCAGCATACTTGGGATATTCAGTCCTTCACGAACATACAATAAACCAATTCCTTTTGGCCCATTCATTTTATGAGCGGAAGCACTTAGTAAATCAACTTTTAGTTCATTAACATCAATATCAAGTGCTCCAAATGCTTGTACCGCATCTGTGTGAAATGCGATGGTTTGCTCCAATGAATCAATGTATTCTCCAATTTCACGAATCGGATTAATGGTCCCTACTTCGTTATTAGCATACATGATCGAAACAAGAATGGTTTCTGGACGAATTGCTTCTTTTACTTGTTCGAGATGAACTTTACCCTTTTCATCAACTGGTAAATACGTCACATCAAAACCTTTTGTTTCTAAATATTGTAGCGGGTTTAATACTGCTGGGTGCTCAATGTTTGTGGTGATAATATGATTCCCTTTATCCGCGTAATACTCTGCTGTCTTAATTAGTGCCATATTATCGCTTTCTGTCCCACCACTTGTCAAAATAATTTCACGTGGCTGAGCACCAATACTTGCTCCAATTGTTTGACGGGCATAATCAATCAATACTCGATTCTTTTTACCGAGTGTATGAATACTTGATGCATTCCCGTAGTTTTCATTCAACGCTGCAGTCATCACGTCGATAACTTCTGGTGCCATCGGGGTTGTAGCAGCATGGTCTAAATAAATTGTTTTTGTCACTTGAATCATTTCCTTTTTATTACTCTTAATTTTTTAATAATTCTGGAAACAGCATCGCTAATACCCCTTGTGAGAGTCGACGACCTTTTCCTTCCGTTACATAGGCGTGCATATTCATCGCTGGGTTAAAGTTTGCCTCAATACAAGAATAACTTGGTTTATCTTCTGTTGTTGCAACAGTGTAATCTGGAATAATTAAATCAATTCCGGTTACTTTTACAGCTAATGTATCTGCAATACCGACAGCTATAGCATTATAACTCTCATGCATGTCATCTGTAAAGTCGATAGAGTCTCCACCAGTTGAAATATTTGAATTCTCGCGCAAGAAGACTTGCTCGCCCTTTTCAGGTATTGAATCAAATTGATAGCCTTGTTCTCTCAACATTAATGCCTCAATTTGACCTTTTTGAATATAAGCCATTGGCGCACGATGATTTTCTCCACGTAAGGGGTCTTGATTTTTTTCATCAATTAATTCGTCTATTGTTGAAACACCATCCCCAATAACATTCGCTGGTACTCGTAGTAAAACGGCCGCCACTTGTCCATCTAAAACAAAGAAACGATACTCCGTTCCCGCCACAAATTCTTCAACCAAGACAGCTTCATCTTCTTTAAAAGCAATTTCTAGTGCTTCTTGATAAGATGCTTCATTTGGAGCTTGTTTAAAAACAGAAATACCAATCCCATAATTTGTTGTTTTTGGTTTAACAACGATGGCTTGATTTTTATATTTTGAATAGTCACCAAGTGCCTTTTCAATCGAATGATATTCCCCACCAAGAGGAACAGTATAACCATGCTTATATAAAATCTTTTTAGTAACTGTTTTATTTTCCATCATAAAATGTGAAATGGTTGTGTCATGACTCGTCATGTTCCCATTACGAACATATTCTTCATGTCCATCATAGGATAATTTTAAAAATTGATCTTGGTGGTCTAAAATATCGACTTCAATCCCATGTTGGATGGCATCTGAAATCAGTAACTGAGTCGAATGCTCCATACTCGTGAAACCATTTAAAACATACGGACGGTCAGTTGAGAAGTGTTTGTACGCTAAGCCACGTTTACGATTGGCTTCTAAATAACCCATTTCATCAATTTCTTTCGCCACTTGAGCAGCCAATGTTAAAGTTGGATCCATAAATTTAGCTCGCTCGTTATTAACCAGGTCTAAATAATCCTCTGGGGCATCTGTATCTTTTAACATTTCAATCATTTTATCTAAGAGAGCTAATCCTTCGTCTTTGAAAGCTGACTCTGCATGTGGATGCTCATCTGAAGTGACTAAATTTCTTTTTTGACCTTCGATTATTTCTTCTGTTGATGCTTCCGTGTCCAACCAAACCATCAGTATAAAGAATAAATGGTAAAAGAGTCCTTGTTCATATGAAAAACCTAATCGTTCTAGAGGATTAATGTCTATTGAGCGAAACTCAATATATTGAACACCTGATTCAAGCATTTCACGCAACTGATTACCCTTACCTCGTAAACGGGCGTTACCATAAAATTCTCGTTCTTCTGATAAATGATCTGTTTTAACATAGTTCTCAATATCTTCAACATACGAAGCCACAGAATCATAGCGAACGACTACTTCATCATGGTTATGGTAGCCAAATGAACTATTTCTTAGGCTACGTACATAATGCGAAGGCTTTGGTAAATCACGGCCCGACTTTGAATCAAAGAAGTCCATTTCAGCATAAGGACTCGCCCCAAACAAGTAGAGTAAAATCCATTCATGTTTTAAAAAGTTCCCTGATAATTTTACATATAGTTCATTTACGAACGACACTTTATCGCTGATGTCATCTTGTGCCTGAAAAGCAGCGTCGATGAAATCTTGACCAAATGAAAAATTAAAATGAATGCCACTAATTGTTTGTTTTTTCTTACCGTATCGTTCCGCTAACTGCTCACGATAAGCAATCGCATCGGGGTCATTATAACGAATAATTGGAATTTCCTTTTCCTCTGGTAGAATATTAGGCATACTGTTCGGCCAAATATACTCATCATCAGGCAATGCACGGAGTAGAACATCTTGGATGCCTGCTAACCAGTCATAAGCTTCTTTTAAGCTAGGTTGTACCGGTGTAACCAACTCTGGCTGAGCTTCACTAAAATCGGTTTGAATATAAGGATGAAATAGGCGGTCTCCTAAAGAATCTGGATGATCCGTCATTGCTAATTTTTGATTTTGATCTGTACGAAGTCCCTCTTTTTCAATCCCAAAATTCCCTTCGTAAAACAATTTTTGTAAGCCATTATTTTTAATCAATGTTGATAAATTCATTGCTATCCCTCAATCTCTCTACTATACATTCTCTATGATATTAACATAAAATGAGACCGAACTATATAAAATGAGTTCCAAAATAGTCTTTCTTTTTTTGACAAGAACAAACGTTTCACTTCAATGGTTTTTAAGGATTAAGCATGCTATAATAAATCGTAATGATCTATGAAAGGAGCATTCCTTTGAATCAACCATTAGCTTATCGAATGCGACCAAATTCGATAGAAGGTATCGTTGGTCAGCAACATTTAGTTGGAGAAGATAAAATTATATGGCGTATGGTAAAAGCGAAGCGTCTATCGTCTATGATTTTATATGGCCCCCCTGGTATTGGTAAAACAAGTATTGCTAGTGCAATTGCCGGCTCAACAAAATATGCTTTTCGCATGTTGAATGCTGGAACAAATTCAAAAAAAGACCTACAAATTGTAGCAGAAGAAGCCAAAATGAGCGGAAGTGTCGTTTTATTATTAGATGAGATTCATCGTCTGGATAAACCAAAACAAGACTTTTTACTACCTCATTTAGAGAACGGGAAGATAATTTTAATCGGAGCAACAACGGAAAACCCGTATATATCCATTCAGCCCGCTATCCGAAGTCGGTCACAGATTTTTGAGTTAAAACCAATCACACCAGACCATATTCAAGTTGCATTGGAACGGGCATTGCATGATGAGGAAAATGGACTAGGCCATCTGGATATCAAACTAACAGATGAAGCCATGCTTCATTTTGCTCGTACAACAAATGGCGACTTGCGTAGTGCTCTGAACGCCTTAGAATTAGCTGCTGAATCCACTGAACCAAATGAAGATGGATTAATTGAGATTACTTTAGAAATAGCTGAAGAATGTCTACAAAGAAAAGCACTAACCCATGACAAGGATGGGGATGCTCATTATGATGTCATATCAGCTTTTCAAAAATCAATTCGCGGTAGTGATGTTCACGCCGCTCTTCATTATTTAGCTCGTCTGGTTGAGGCTGGTGAGTTACAAATTATTTGCCGTCGTTTAATGATTATTGCTTATGAAGATATTGGACTGGCTAATCCAGCTGGAGCTGCACGAGCTGTAAATGCTGTTTTAGCTGCTGAAAAAACGGGATTCCCTGAAGCTAGAATCCCATTAGCCGCTGCAGTAATTGAGTTAGCCTTATCCGAAAAATCCAATTCTGCTAATGCAGCTATTGACGCCGCTCTAGCGGATGTCCGCGCGGGTAAAGGTTCAGCGGTTCCCGATCACTTAAAAGATGCACATTATAAAGGAGCAGCCGATTTAGGTCGAGGCGTTGATTATAAATTCCCTCACAACTATGAAAATGGGTGGGTGAAACAACAATATTTACCGGATACAATCGAGAAAGCTCAATACTACTCACCCAAACCAACTAGTAAATTTGAGAGTGCATTAGCAAAACAATATGAAAAATTTCATCCGGATAAAACGTAATGATTTAGTCACATTCTTTACGTTTTAAACAAAATTCAAGCTCTTCCCTTTTGACACTTATTGGGGAGTGTGCTATTATTTACTTAAGAAATAGATATCTGATGTGTACGCGATGCCTGATAATGCGTGAACCCTACAAGTAATTATGATAAGGGATCCTGATTAGGTGAATGCTGACAGGCCTTTTCATTTGGAAGTCAAAATTCAACTATGTGGAGCCCACCTGCAACTAGCGGGTTCAAAAGTAATGGGCAAACAAACGGCACAATCGGATATCTTTTTTTATTAACCCATAATGTAAGCACTTACATTATGGTAATTGCTGTTCAATTCGTCTTTATCTTAGGAGGGATAAAGTTGACAAAAGAAGATTATCAAAACGTGATGGTGGCCGTCGATGGTTCAAAAACGTCTGAAGTCGCTTTTAAGAAAGCAGTGGATATTGTCAAGCGAAACAATGGAAAACTCTATATCACCCATATCGTAGATACTCGAACGTTACAAGTCTTTCCGCAATATGATCGCCCAATGAACAGTTCTGATTTTCTAACACAACAAGCGGATGCAGCCACTTCCACATTGAATAAATATAAGGAATGGGCAGAGGAACGAGACGTTTCAGACATTTTCGTTATTATTAAACATGGTTCTCCACGAACAGAACTTGCCGATATTCTTCCAGAAGAATATGATATTAACCTACTTATTTTAGGAGCAACTGGACTTAATGCGATTGAACGTGCATTTGTAGGATCCGTCTCACAATATGTGGTACGTAATGCTCCATGTGATATTCTAATCGTTCGTACAGACGACTCTGTCGATTCAGAACCAATCGTCTAATTTAAACTACAGCCATAATCATACTAAAAAATAAAAAACTAAACTTCCATTGAATCATGAGAATATTCAGGGAAGTTTAGTTTTTTCTATTTACAAAATTTAAAAATCAGCCCATTAGAAATGAGCTGACTTTAAAATTTTATTAATTAGTTAGATAAATTTTTGAAATACTCAACATCACGAGCAATCACTAATTCTTCATCTGTAGGAATTAAGATAACTTTAACTTTTGAATCATCTGTTGAAATAATACGCTCTTTACCACGTACATTGTTTCTCTCTTCGTCTAATTCAATTCCTAAGAAGTTGAAGTTTTTGATGATGTTTTTACGTGTTTCAGGTGCGTTCTCCCCGATACCAGCAGTGAAGACAATTACGTCTACACCTTCCATTTTAACCATGTATTGAGCAACGTAGTTACGTACACGGTCTTCGAAGATACGTAATGCAATTTCTGCACGTTCGTTACCTTCTGCTTCAGCTG
>CAZTXI010000003.1:0-23063 GCA_964617265.1 uncultured Carnobacteriaceae bacterium
TTATTATTGGATCTTGTTCAAGACAAAGCAAAAGGGCAAACACTTAACGAAGGTAAGAAAAAATTATACTACGTTTCTGCAGAATTTTTAATTGGTAAATTATTATCAAACAACTTATTAAACTTAGGTTTATACCAAGAAGTTGAAAACCAATTAGCTGCAAGTGGAAAATCTTTAGCTGAAGTTGAAGAAGCTGAACAAGAACCATCATTAGGTAACGGTGGATTAGGTCGTTTAGCTGCATGTTTCTTAGACTCAATTGCAACTTTAGGATTAAACGGTGATGGTGTAGGATTAAACTACCACTTTGGATTATTCCAACAAATTTTCAAAGATAACCAACAAACTTATGCACCAGATGAGTGGTTAGCTGACCCAACATGGTTAACAAAATCAGATATTTCATTTGAAGTACCTTTTGGTAAATTTACTTTAACGTCATCATTATATGACTTAGAAGTTTTAGGTTTCCAACAAGATCAAAGAAACCGTCTACGCTTATTTGATTTAGATAGCGTTTCAAGTGATATTATCGAAGAGGGTACAATTACGTTTGATAAAACAAATATTGAAGAAAACTTAACGTTATTCTTATACCCAGATGACTCAGACCGTAACGGAAACTTATTACGAATTTACCAACAATACTTTATGGTATCTAACGCTGCACAATTAGCGATTGCAGAAGCGATTGAGCGTGGAAGTAATGTTCATGATTTAGCAGACTACGTAGTTATCCAAATTAACGATACACATCCAACATTTATTATTCCTGAATTAATTCGTCTATTAACGACTGAACATGGATTAAGTCATGATGAAGCCGTAATTGTTGTACGTAATATTGTTGCATTCACGAACCACACAATCTTAGCGGAAGCTTTAGAGAAATGGCCTTTAGAAGATATTAAAGAAGTTGTTCCTGAAATTGCTACAATCATTGAAAAATTAGACGTTGAAATTAAAGAGCAATTTGCTGATAAACCAAATGTTCATGTTATTGACGAGAATGATACTGTTCATATGGCACACATTGCTATCCACTTTGGTTTCAGTACAAACGGTGTAGCTGCATTACACACGGAGATTTTAAAAGAAACAGAATTAAAACCTTTCTATGAAATCTATCCAGATGAGTTTTCAAACAAAACAAACGGTATTACTTTCCGTCGTTGGATTATGGCAGCGAACCCTGAACTAACAGCTTACTTAGATGAAAAAATCGGTACAGATTGGCATTTAGATGCTGACTTAACTGGATTATTAGAATTCCAAAAAGATGCAAAAGTTCTACAAGAATTAAAAGACATCAAGAATGTTAAGAAAGTACAATTAGCGGAGCACTTAGAGCGTACGCAAGATATTAAGATTAATCCGAACTCAATTATTGACGTTCAGATTAAACGTATTCACGAATACAAACGTCAACAAATGCTAGCATTATACGTGATTTACAAGTATATGGATATTAAAGCTGGTAACATTCCTGCAACACCAATCACAATTATCTTTGGTGGTAAAGCAGCTCCAGCCTATACAATTGCTCAAGACATTATTCACTTAGTTCTAACACTATCTGAATTAATCGAAAATGATGCAGATGTTAAGGACCACTTACAATTAGTATTCGTTGAGAACTACAACGTTGGAGAAGCAGAGTACTTATTCCCAGCAGCAGATATCTCAGAACAAATTTCATTAGCTTCTAAAGAAGCGAGTGGAACAGGTAACATGAAATTCATGTTAAACGGTGCTTTAACGGTTGCAACACTTGATGGAGCAAACGTAGAAATCGCTGAACTAGTAGGAAACGAGAATATTTACTTATTTGGTCGTTCAAGTGATGAAATTGTTCACTTATACGAAACAAATGGTTACAACCCTCAATACTACTACCACAAACGTGGAATCAAGCCAATCGTTGACTTCATCGTAAGTGATGAAATGATGGCACTTGGTAACGAAGCGAACTTAACTCGTTTATACAATGACATCAAAAACAAAGACTGGTTCATGGCATTAATTGATTTAATTGAATTCATTCAAATTAAAGACTTAATGTTTGAAGATTATGAAAACCAAGATTTATGGCAAGAAAAATCTCTAATCAACATTGCGAAAGCAGGATTCTTCTCAGCAGACCGTACAATCGAAGAATATAATGATGAAATCTGGCATTTAACAGATGGAGAATCTAAAAAAGATTCAGACATTTTATTAAAATAATTTCTTAATGTAACAAATACCCCCTAGAAAATTGTCCTTGTCAATCACGTGGAAAAGTGATTTGACAAGGCTTTTTCATTTAATCATCCTAAATTAAAAAAGCTTGATGCCAGAGAAAAGCAATTTCTCGGGCAATCAAGCTTTTATTGTTCATTCAATTATTCGTGTGAAATGAGTTTTGGGTCAACAATTGTAAATCCTTGTTCGATTAGCCCATCTACAATTTCAGGCGTAGCTTCTGCTGTCCAAGTACGATCGTGCATCAGTATGTTTGAACCATTCCCTAATTCAGGTGCATTTAGCGTAATATCGGCTAATGCTGAAGCTTCATGGTATTCACCCATCCAATCGTATCCAAAGGACCAGTTCATGAGTTTCATGCCTTCATCTGCTACAAATTGTCTGCTGTAATCGGTATTCATACCGTGTGGAGCTCGGAAGAAACGGGGTTTTTCACCAATTGCTTCTTCAATAATTGCACTTGTTTTTAAAATTTCTTCTTTTTGTTTTTCTTCAGAACTTTCAGTAAGAGTTGCATGTGTATGTGTATGATTGGCTATTTCAAAGCCCATTTCATGAACTTTCTGAATGGTTTCAAAGCCTTCTTGATCTTCCATATACATACCATTGACGAAGAAAATTGCACTAACACCTCGCTCTGATAGAGCTTCAGCAATTTCAAGTGTATTTCCATAAGGAGCATCGTCATAAGTTAATAGGACTAATTTTTCATCTGCGTTTGCATCTGGATGGATAGGTTCAACAGAGTAGAGTTTAGGATTTATTTGATATTGAAATTCAACGATTTCATCTTCAATTATTTTATCCTCAAGGTCTTCTTCTGGTGCTGTTTCTTCAGGTTCTACTTCAGTTGAGTTGTTATCTTGCTGTTCCATTTCTTCCTCCGGTGTAGCACTACCTTGTTGGCAAGCGCCTAAAATTAAAGAGGATAGAGCTAGAATTGTCAGTTGTTTTATCTTCATTATTTCAACACCCATTTTTATATTTTTTTTGTACGAACTGGATGAATTGTATCATGAATTACGATCATTTTAAACGAATAGACTAAAAAACGTATTGAGAGGATTGCTGTCTCTCAATACGTATTAATTGGTTATTAGAGGAGAGCGACACGGATATTCTTGAGTGCTTTACCGCTCACTGTAAATGAATCATCAGTTACTTTATTTTTTAATGTTAAAGTACCATCATAGGTTTCGATGTCTGTTACCCTATATTCTCCATTCAGATTGAATCCTTTTTGGGAGAGGTAATTCAATAAAACAGAGTCTTCATCGGGTACTTCTTTTACGACAAAATTTTGATTGAGTGTGACATCTTTTAAAGAGATAAGCGGTACTTTATCCAAATCGACGGTACCATCTGCATTAGGAATGATTCCGCCATGAGGGTCATATTCAGGATGACCAAGCAGCTCACTTAAACGTTCAATGACTTTATCGGAAGAAGCATGTTCTAAGCGGTCTGCCTCAACGTGTACTTCGTTCCATTCAAAACCTAATTTTTCAAATAAAAATACTTCCCAAATACGATGTTTTCGGATTAACTGGTTGGCCACTTTAATCCCTAAGTCCGTTAATTTTACACCTTTGTATGGATAATACGTAATGAGTTTTTCTTTTTCAAGTCGGTTATTCATATCCGTTACGGATGCTGCTGAAACAGATAATGAATTAGCGAGTTGTTTGTTACTAATGATTGTTTCACAACCGTTTAAACTGTAAATTGTTTTTATATAGTCTTCTTTACTTGGAGAAAATTTCAAAAGAATTCCCCTTTCTTAACTTACTTGCTTTATATAGTTTAGGGCACCCTAAAAAGAATTGCAAGCTGCATAATGAAAAATTGATTTAATGTTAAATGTTTGTCGAATTCTCGAATTAGTGATAATATGAAAGAGTAGAAAACATTTACATTATCTAATTAGGAGGAATAGTATTATGACAAAAATTGGAGTTGTAGTAGGTAGTATTCGAGAGGGTTCTTTTTCTGAGCGCGTAGCTAAAGCGTTAGTTGGATTACTACCATCTGATTATGATGTAACGTTTTTAGAAATCGATCAATTACCGTTATACAACCAAGATTATGATGGTGACTCTCCAGCAGAATATGTAGCGTTCCGTGAAGAAGTTGGCGCACAAGATGGTTATATTTTCGTAACGCCTGAACATAACCGTTCAGTTCCGGCAGCATTGAAAAATGCATTAGATGTAGCTTCACGTCCATATGGTGAGAACAAGTGGAGTGGTAAGCCAGCATTAGTTGCTAGTCAATCACCAGGAGCTATTTCAGGATTTGGTGCAAACCACCACTTACGTCAAATATTAACATTCTTAAATGTAACAACTGTTCAGCAACCTGAGGTTTATATCGCAGAATCACCAACATTATTTGGTGAAAATGGAGAATTCTTACAAAATGGTACGGAAGAATTCTTACAATCAGCAGTAGATCAATTGGTTACATTAGTAGATGTATTTAACTAAAACCTATAAAATAACCTTGAGTAGATTTTCTACTCGAGGTTTTTTAACTTACGAATTAAATACTATAAAACGGTGCGTTATGACTGAGGAGGAAATACGAAGTGGCTAACACATTAAGCCGATTCATATCGGAGTTTAATCATCTACATGAAGTTTTAATGGAAAAGGCAGGCTCAACGGATGATTTTTTTACTTTATTAAAAGAACTGGAAGATGACTTTGTTTTATCTAGATTTAAAGATGAATTACACATTATCAGAAAGTTGAGAAATTTACTGATACATGAAAAGAAAACCATTGAATATGACATTGCGATGCCTTCTGAAGAAGTTATTCAACAGTTGATTTTTATCCGAGAACAACTCATTCAACCTTATAAAGCAGGGGATTATTTTAGTCGAGAAGTTTTCAGCTTTAATATAGAAGATTCTTTTGAGCGCTTATTATATTTTGTGAATAAAAATAGTCTCTACCAATTTCCAGTATTTGAATCAGATGGTTTGGCAGGAATTTTATCACATAATGGTATTACGAACTGGTTAGCTCATAATTATGAAGAAGGTATTGTGAACCTCTCCGGCATTACGATTAAGGATATAGTAGCGGACGAAACGACTTATTATCAATACGAGGTTATTTCACCAGAAATGTCTTTATTTAAGGTAGAAGAAATGTTTGCCCGAAACTTAGCAGCTGGACGCAGCCAATATTTGATTTTATTATCTGATGAGGAAGAAATTACGGAATGGAATCATATTAAAGGGATTATTACACCTTGGGATTTACCAAAAGTATTAAATTTAATTCAATACAAATAAAAAAACGCTTAGTGACTGTTGTAGTCATTAAGCGTTTGTTTGTATTAAAGTAACATAAAGAGTAAAATAGAAGCTAAAATTCCTACTGTGAAAGCCTTCATCTTACTATCTTGTTCGTTTGGCAGTTCGTGTTTAAATACACTTAAAATCATTGCTCCGGTTAGTAAAGCTTCGTTAATTGCTAGAATTAACTCTGAAACAGGGAAGAAATGGCCTATGAAATAACCGATAAATAAACCAGCCATAATTGGGTATCGACCTTTTTCGTCATACTTTTTGGGAAATATATGATAAATTCCATGTTTAATAGTTAAAAAGTGAATGACGTAAGCAATTAAATAGATAATTCGATAAGAGATATTATCTGTATTATAAGAACCTACAAAATAACCAATTAGCATATTATATAACGTAATAAAAATGACGTTTGTCCAATAAAATGCCAGTTCACTACTTGTACTATATTCATCTGTTGGAAGTCTTCTAGTATGTGTTAAAAACGTATCAAACATATAGAAGAATAAAAAACCAGCTAAGGCAATTAAATAGATTGTATATTGGCTACCAATAAAGTGAATAGAAGGAAATGCTTCTTCTAATAAATGCTGCCCATGCGATAATTGAGGTAACATATGAATAAATACATATACCGATCCAACCCCAGCAGAGAAGGAAGCAAAGTCAGCTTCTTTAAAGCGATGTAAAAATTGAAAATCATAATAATAAACAATACTAAACACAACGATTGATAAAAAACCAAGTAACGTTGCAATCATTTTTTCGAGCTCCTATCTAAATATTCATTTATTTATTATTTAGAGTGTTCAATAGACCTCTAATAATAAAATACAAAACAGTTGAAGCTAAATAACCATATATTGCATCTACACTAAGTAATAGGTAAATAGCAATTAACATGACACTTACGATTAAAGCAAGTAATCCCCAACCTTCTTTCGTCTTTAAATTAATAGAGTCTTTTGAAATAAGTGCTCCTAAAACAAATCCCCACCCAAAATCAGCGGAAATTGTGAAAGTAAGAATTCCAATAATAGCGATAATCGCTCGGATAATACTCTCTGTTTTGAATGCATTACTTATTTTTTGCATAATAAAACACCTTTCTACATTGAGTTACGTGAAACAATACACACACTAGAATAGTATAGCATAAGTAGAATGAATATGAAATGACTTATAGGAAGAAGTCTTTGTTAGAAAAGACCTTCTCCATACTAATTTGAGTGGAAATAAGTTCAAAACCTAGTTTCTGATATAATTTTTTTGGTGTGTCTTCAGCATCTGCAACTAGAATTAATGGTTTTTCATTCTGATTGATATGGTTCATTACATAATCAATCATATAAGAGGCCACGCCACGTTTTCTATAGTTTATATCGGTTAATACGCCATCAATTTCAATAAAATCATTTGAGATATGCAAAATAAGTGAGGCAACAGGTTTATTATCTAATCTTGCGAGTAGAAACTGTGAATGAGGTTGATCAAATTGATAGCGATAAACTCGTTCGCTAAAATCCGCAAATTCATTACTAATTCGCTTGTTGTCGTTATAATTTAATACTAAAAAATCATTTAATTTATCACTCGTAATTATTTCACATGAGATGGATGGGTTAGTGTTGTTAATTTCTATAGAGTAAGGCTGTGCACACATTAATTCAAGCTTCCCAATCTCATATTGTTGCTCGTTGAGGTAATCAAATAAATCCATACGAATCCCAGTATCTTCAGGGTAGACAAACTTCAGATGATTTTGAGCTGGGTTTTCATAAGTAATATATTCTTTTTGAATATTCTCCAGTATTTCAAACTCTTCAACTGTGGGGCTAAAATGTAATGATACATAGTTTGAATCATAACGATCTGGTAAGGAACTGTTGCTAAACTGAGTAAATAACTCATTTTCTTCAATTAATGTTTCAAAATTTTGGATTGCTTTAAAGGTCGGTTTCTTAGTCATGTTCTAAACTCCTTTTGATTAATACTTCTATTATTATAGCTTAAATTCGGTTAAATGCTTAAAAACATCAGATGAAATAACGAATAAAATATTACAACTCTGTAAAATTTTATTTAAAAATGTATCGCAATCGTTGATGCTATGCAAACAAGATTGTTTTAAGAGCAAATAAAAGGCCTTGAAATACTAGTATGTAGTTATTTGTAGAAATAGACATTTGATTTGTTTTTGTATAGGCATTTAAAAAGCAATTTTGGTTAAATTACAATTCAATAACAAACCCAAAAAGCTATTGGAAAAAGAGATTTATGCTGTTATTATACTTGTAGATTTTCAATTACCGATTGTTTTCACAAGCAATTGGAAAAATCATTTCAGAAATTACATCTTAAAAATAAGGGGAATTGGATTGAAAAAGAAAACTATATTTTCAATGCTATCTTCTACAGCGATATTTCTATCTTTATTTTCCGCTAACACACAACATGTGGATGCAGAATCACAAACTTTAAATGACTTACAACGTCAACAACAAGAATTGAATCAACAATCGAATAAACTTAAAGGTAATATTAAAGATGCCGAACAAGAGATGAATACGTTAGATTCTGAACGTACTCAATTAAAAAATGAGATTGCTGAAATTCAAAAAAATATTGATTCTGTTCTAAAAGAAATTAAAGCCCAAGAAGAAGAAATTGCTCGTTTAGAAGAAGAAATTAAGCAACTTAATATTGAAATTGACATTTTAAAAGAAAAAATTGAACAACGTAACGTCGCTTTAGCAAAACAAGCTAGAGGTGTGCAAACATCTGGAGCACCAAGTAATATTATTGATATTATTTTATCGGCAGATTCATTAACTGAACTAGTTGGTAAAATTGAAGTCATTAACTTATTAATTCAAAACAATAATAATGTGATGCAAGCTCAAATTGCAGATAGACAACTCGTTGAAGAAAAAGCAGCACAGGTTGAAGCAACCAAAGAAGAAGCTGATCAAGTTAAATTGGCTATGGAAGTTAATCGTAATAATTTAGTTGCTCAACGTCGTGAATTAGATAATAAGGTTAAAATTGTAACTGAAAAATTTGATTTAACTGCAGAAGAACGTAATGGATTCATTAACCAACAAAATAGTGTAGCTCAACAAGCTGATAGAATTAATAAATTAGTTCAAGAAGAAAAAGGTCGTATTGCAGCTGAGAAAGCGCGTAAAGCAGCAGCTGAAAAAGCAAGAGTTGAAGCTGCTCGTCGTGCTGAAGAAGCGCGTAAAGCAGCAGCTGAAAAAGCCAGAGCTGAAGCAGAAGCAGCGAAACGTAAGGAAGTTTCTACAGCAAGTGCATCCTCAGCAGCTAATAGCAGTGGCTGGGTAAAACCATCAAATGGTTATGTCACTTCGAAGTTTGGTATGCGTACACATCCAATTACTGGAAGAAGAAGACTACATGGTGGAATTGATATTGGTGGCGGAGGTTCTATTGTAGCTGCTAAATCAGGTGTAGTTGAGATTGCCACTTATAGTAGTTCATATGGATATTATGTTCGTATCGACCATGGTGGCGGTATGAAGAGTTTATATGCTCATATGACTTCTAACCTTGCTGTTTCACCAGGACAAACCGTTTCAGCAGGGCAAAGAATTGGGACTATGGGGACAACCGGTTCCTCTACAGGTGTTCATTTACACTTTGAGATTTTCCAAAATGGAACAAAAATAAACCCAAATAATATTATTCGTTTTTACTAAAATAAACTTACTAGCGCACTTGGTCATAAATGATCAGGTGTGCTTTTCTTTTTTTAAAATACTTTCAGATAGTAAAAAAATGTTTTTAATGCATTTAAGCTCTAAAGAATGTAAGATAATTAGGACAATAATCGAGAGGTGATGTAAATGACTGACATAACATCTATAAATAATCAGCAAGTGAAAGATTGGAAAAAATTACATACACGTAAAGAACGAAAAAAGAGTAATAAGTACCTTGTTGAAGGTTTTCATTTAGTAGAAGAAGCTTTGACATACAAAAACGAAACGATTGATCAAATTATTTTACGCGAAGATTTACTAACAGAAGAAGTATTTCTAAACTTAAAACTAGATACTAAAAAAGTGATCACTGTCTCTCAGCAAGTCGCACAAGAACTAAGTGAAACAGAGACGAATCAAGGTATTTTTGCGGTTCTTTCCATTCCACTCTCTACTCAACCTGATTCAATAGAGGGACCATTTTTATTATTAGATGCCGTCCAAGATCCTGGAAACGTGGGGACGATGATTCGTACGGCTGATGCAGCTGGTTTTCAAGGTGTCTTTTTAGGTAAGGGTACGGTCGATTTATATAATGCAAAAACGATACGTTCCACTCAAGGAAGCCATTTTCATATTGATGTAATGGAAGGCGATTTAACAGAATTTATGTCTTATTTAAAACAACAAAAGGTTAAAATTTACGGAACAGCTTTAAATGAAACCGCAGAATCGTATAAAAATATAAATGAGTCAGCTGTTTTTGCTTTGATGGTTGGAAATGAAGGTTCAGGAATTAGCGATGAAATGATGACTTTTGTTGATCAAAATATCTATATCCCAATGAAAGGGCAGTCTGAATCCTTAAACGTAGCAATTGCAGCAAGTATACTGATGTTCCATTTAAATTAATTTTTGAAAGGAAAATGTATCATGACAAAAACGATATTGATTTTAAGTGAATTGCATTCGGAACAGTTAGACAACCTAAAAGAAATAGCTTCAGATTACGAACTAATTGATGCTATAAATGACGCTAAACCAGAAGAAACTGAAATTATTTTAGGCTGGTCTAATGACTTATTGCCTTTAATAAAAGATGAAAAATCAATAGTAAAATGGATTCAATACCCCTTTGCTGGTGTGAATAACTTGCCTTTAGATTCATTTAAAGAAAAAAATATTTTACTCACAAATGGAAAAGGAATTCATCAGCATGCCGTTGCAGAATCGGCTGTGGGCTTATTATTAGGATTAACTAGAAAAATAGCCATATCAGCTCAAAATCAGCTAAAAGAAAATTGGGTAGACTCTAAAAAACTATATGAGTTATATGGAAAAACGATGATGATTGTAGGTGCGGGTAAAATAGGTGAACATCTTGGGCAAATAGCTAATGGCTTTGGGATGATTACAATTGGGATTAATCGTAGTGGCCGTAAAATAGAGAATATGGATCAGCAATTTATTCAAGATGAATTAAAAGATGTTATTCACCAAGCGGATATTGTCGTGAATATCCTTCCAGCAACAAAAGAAACACATCATTTATTTGATGCAGCATTATTTTCAAAGATGAAAAATAATGTGGTGTTTATCAATGTAGGTCGCGGAGAAACGGTTGACACCAAAGCTCTAATTGAGGCATTAGATATGAATAAAATACTTTTTGCTGGTTTGGATGTTTATGAAGAAGAGCCTCTACCAAAAGGGAATAAGCTATGGAAACATCCAAAAGTGTTAATGACTCCACATATTGCTGGAAGAGTAGAAGATTATCCAAAACATTTGTACCCTATTTTTAAAACGAATCTACTGTCATTTTTAGAGAGTGGGACAGTGAGTGAAAATCAGGTAGACTTTGAAAGCGGATACTAATTACAAAGACGTATCAAATGTTAAAAAACCTTTAAGAATCAACGTTTTTATGTAAAAAATCGCCTTTTTCCCTTTTCATTTTTTGAACTTCCTGTATAATGGGTACTAGTTGTTCTCAGAACAATTATATGAAAAGTATACTATTTATTTAAACCCAAAAAGGAGAATGTTGATGGAGTTCGTCCGCGCAACTTGGGAAAATGATCGAGAATACATGAGTATTGTTGGAGATTTATTAAAAAATAAAGATTTATTAAAACTAGATAATATTACGCACCACCGTTACACAACCCGTTTAACACATAGTATTTTTGTTTCTTACGTTAGCTATAAGATTACAAAAGCTAGAGGGTTAGATTATATTTCAACAGCCAGAGCTGGCTTATTACATGACTTTTTCTTAGAAGAACGAGGAGAAGTTGAATTATTAGGCATGGGTTCTCATAACTCGGCTCACCCAAAAATTGCATTGAAAAATGCTGAAAAACTAACAGAAATAAATGAACTTGAAAAAGATATTATTTTAAAACATATGTTTTTATGTACGTTAAAATCAAAAATGCCACTTTTCAAAGAAAGCTTTATTGTATCAATGGTTGATAAATATTGTGCGATTTCAGAAGTGTCACAGCCTACACGTAACTGGGCTAAACGTATTGTAGAGAGACTTCAAACTAGTCTATCTTATAGCTCACAAATTTAAATACAAGAAAATCCTATACGGTTTTGCTCCGTGTAGGATTTTTATTTACCTAAAAGAATTATTATTGCTTGATATAATTTATTGAATAATTTACGATTGAGAAGAATGAAGTAAGCGACTAGGAGTTGGCAACATGACAGAAGATTTTAATAATAAAGAAGAGTATTTTGAAGAATTATTTAAGACTGTAAAAGAAGGGAATCGTGAGGAATTTCGAGAACGATTTTTAACTTTACATGAACGTGATCAACAAGAGTTGTTTCACTTATTATACCCAGAGAATAAGCGTAAAATTGCTGCGTTTTTATCTCCTCAAGAATTCGCAGAAATTTTTGAGTGGATGGAAGTTGCAGATCAAGAAGATGCGGTTGCTTATTTACCTCAAACATTTATGGTTGAAGTATTTAACTATTTGCCAACCGATATTTTAGCTAGTTTTGTGCCATTGACAGACGAAGAGAATATTGAAGATATTTTACGTAAAATGGATAGTCAAGAATATCGACGATTACAAGAAGTTATGTCATACGAGTTCGAAACAGCTGGATCGATTATGACAAAAGAGTATTTCTATGTTTCTGAAGAAGAAACCACTCAAGAAGTCATCGAACGTATTCGTACTTTTGGTAATCGAGCGGAAACGATTTATTATTTATATGTCGTGAGTAAGAATCATGAATTAGTTGGTGTATTATCTTTACGTGATTTATTATTGGCGCAAGAAGATACCAAGGTTAGGGAAGCAATGAATCCTCGAGCTGTAAGTGTTCGAGTGGATGAAGACCAAGAAGAAGTTGCAAAAATCATTCAAGATTATGACTTACTTGCCATACCTGTTGTTACTCATGATCAGCGATTAGTTGGAATTATTACGGTTGATGATATTATGGATATTGTGGAGCAAGAAAGTGATGAAGACTTCCATGAATTTGCGGGTATTTCTGCGACTAAAGGGGATGAGCATGGTGATTCAAGTCCTTATGTTGCGGCTAAACAACGTGCCCCTTGGATTATCATCTTACTATTTTTAAGTATGATTTCAGGTGGCTTAATCAGTGTGTTTGAGTCTACTTTGGCTTCAGTTGTTTCACTAGCAGCTTTTATCCCTTTAATAATGGCGGCTGCTGGAAATGTTGGGACACAGTCACTAGCAGTATCCCTTCGCAATATGAATGACGAAGATGATGATGAAACAGATTTAAAAGAAGTCCTATTTAATGAAGCAAAAACAGGTGTCTTACTTGGGGGAGAATCTGGTATCGTTGTTTTTGGTATCGTAATGGTTCTCTATCAAGATTGGGTATTATCTATTATCGTTGGTCTATCCATTTTCTTCTCGATTATCATTTCAGCGGTGATTGGAACATTGATTCCAGATATTATTGTGAAATTAAAATTTGATCCTGCTGTAGCAAGTGGACCATTTATTACGACGATTAATGACACACTCGGATTATTAATTTATTTTATTATTGCATCAACATTAATACATCTTTTGTAAGATTAAGCATATAAAACAGCTACCATTTTTGGATGGATTCTGTTATAATAGGATTTGCTAAAAATTAAATAGATTAATCGAGACAAAAAAGAGTAACTTATTTCAAACTCACAGGGAATAAATACATTAATTGAGAGTATTTATAGGGCAGATAAGCGAAGTTCACTTTTGTCGCTCGAAATTAAAACAAAACATAAACATTTCGAAACGATGGTATTTTACCCGGTTTGCACCGTTATGCAATCTCAAGTGCAAGGAGAATAATCTATTCTTCTTGAACTAGGGTGGTACCGCGTCTAATCTCGTCCCTTTTTTAGGGGTGGGATTTTTTATTTTTTTATGGAAGGAAGAGGACAGTGGATTTAAAAACAAAATTAGAAGAACTTGCTCAAGCTTCAATTACTCGAATTGAAGAGAGTGCCTCACTTAAAGAGGTTGAAGAATTACGAGTTCAACTTTTAGGTAAAAAAGGTGAACTAACAGAACTATTAAAGATGATGAAGGACCTTACGAAAGAAGAACGTCCGGTTATTGGTAAGTTAGCTAACGAAATTCGTGATGAATTAACAGCTAAGATTACGGCTAAAAAAGATGAATTAGAAGTAGAAGCTTTAAATAAACAATTAGCTGAAGAAACGATTGATGTAACATTACCAGGTCGTGAACTAAAAAAAGGTCAAACACACGTTATTCATCAAGTAATGGAGCAAATGGAAGACTTATTTTTAGGTATGGGTTATAACATTATTGAGGGAACTGAAATTGTTTCTGACTATTTAAACTTTGAACGTGTAAACGTTCCACAAGATCACCCAGCAAGAGACATGCAAGATTCGTTTTACATTAATGACCATTATTTATTAAGAACTCAAACGTCAGCGGTACAACCGTTAGTTATTGAAGCACATGATTTCAGTAAAGGGCCCTTAAAAGTAATTAGCCCTGGAAAAGTTTACCGTCGTGACTCCGATGATGCAACACACTCACATCAATTCCATCAGATTGAAGGAGTAGTAGTAGATGAAGGCATTACGATGTCTGATTTAATGGGTACATTAGAAGTTATGTCTAAAAAAATATTTGGTCCAGATCGTACCGTTCGTTTCCGACCAAGTTACTTCCCGTTTACTGAACCATCTGTTGAGGTAGATGTGAGCTGTTTCAAATGTGATGGAGCTGGATGTAACGTATGTAAAAAATCAGGGTGGATTGAAATCTTAGGAGCAGGGATGATTCATCCGAATGTTCTTGAAATGAGTAACGTTGACTCAACAAAATATTCTGGTTTTGCATTTGGTGTAGGTCCAGATCGTATGGCGATGTTGAAATATGGTGTAGATGATATTCGTCATTTCTACATGAATGATCAACGCTTCTTAAGTCAGTTTAGTAAGGAAGGTGCAGAATAGATGTTAGTTTCATATAATTGGATTAAAGAATATGTCGATTTAACAAATATCTCTCCAGATGAGTTAGCTGAAAAATTCACTTTAGGTGGATTGGAAGTTGATGGAATGGAACGACTAGGTCAAAACTTGTCAAACCTTGTTGTAGGAGAAGTATTGACTTGTGAGCCACTTGACGGCTCTGATCACTTGAATAAAACAACTGTAAATGTAGGTACTGAAGTTTTACCAATCGTTTGTGGCGCGCCAAATGTTGCCGCAGGACAAAAAGTTGTCGTTGCAAAAGTAGGGGCAGTTTTACCAGGTGATTTTGAAATTAAAGAAGCTAAAATTATGGGAGAAATATCTCACGGAATGATTACCTCTCTTGATGAGTTAGGTTTTTCAGATTCAATTATTCCAAAGTATGCAGAAGATGGCATTTTTATTTTAGCTAAAGATGCGGAAGTGGGAGCGGATGCTCGCCCGTATCTTGGCTTAGACGATACCATTATTGAATTCGATTTAACACCTAACCGTGCGGATGCTTTAAGTATGCGTGGTGTTGCTTATGAAGCAGCAGCAGTCTTAGATCAAAAACCTTCGTTTGAAAAAATTTCAATCACGGAAGATGATACAGATTCGGCAGCAGACTACATGTCTATTTCAGTCGAAGATTCTGAAGACACACCAGTTTATAAAATGCGTTTAGTAAAAGATGTTACAATTGGTGAAAGTCCAATTTGGATGCAACATAAATTAATGCATGCAGGAATTCGCCCAATTGATTTAATTGTCGATATCACAAACTATGTGATGTTAGAATTTGGTCAGCCTTTACATGCATTTGATTACGATAAATTAGAGTCAAAAAATATTCATGTTCGTCGAGCGAAAGATGGCGAAGTTTTAAAAACATTAGATGATCAAGATCGTAACCTGTCTTCTGAAAACTTAGTGATTACAAATGGAGAAAAAGCTGTTGCGCTTGCGGGAGTAATGGGTGGAGCAAACTCACAAATTACAGAAGAAACAAAGACTATTGCGATTGAATCTGCTATTTTTAAACCGATTTTAATTCGTCGTACAGCCAATCAATTAAACCTTCGAAGTGAAGCAAGTAGTCGCTATGAAAAAGGTGTAAACTATGCAACGGCTCAAGCTGCTGTAGATTTAGCCGCTAAATTAATGGCTGAATTAGGTGGAGGAACGATTCTTCAAGGAACAGCTGAGGCTGTCACAAAAGAAGCAGTAGATACAGTTGTTGAAACAACTATTGATAAAGTCAACGGTTTAATTGGAACAGCTTTAACTGCGGATGACATTTCAAAAATTTTAACGCGTTTAGATTTTGAACACACTATTACAGAAGGTGTTATTACTGCCAATATACCTCCTCGCCGTTGGGATATTGAAATTCCTGAAGATTTAATTGAAGAAATTGCTCGTATTTATGGATATAACAATATTCCAGTTACATTACCTGTTACAGAATCAACACCAGGTGAATTAACGCCGGCACAAAAAGCAACTCGTCGTGTTCGTGAATTATTAGAAGGAAGTGGCTTACAAGAGGCTATTTCTTATTCATTAACGAGCCCAGAGAAAGCAGTCCGCTATAGTATTGAAAAAGGGGAAATTGTTCGATTACAAAATCCTCAAAGTGAAGACCGTGTTGCTTTAACTCAAAACTTAGTTAGTGGTTTAGTTGATAATGCAAATTACAATCGTTCACATCAAGTAACGGATATTGCATTATATGAAGTCAGTCATGTGTTTTATAAAGCAGCTGACGATCAATTCGACGAATTCACTCATGTTGCAGGATTGCTAACAGGTGAAAAGACCAAGTCGTGGTTAGGTGAGTCTGAAATACTGGATTTCTATACCATAAAGGGACTAGTTGAATCGTTATTAGAGCAGTATGCTTTTGAAGAAGAAATTACTTATGTTCTAGCTACTAATCGTGATGGTATGCATCCTGGACGTACAGCTGATATTTATCTAGGTGAATCCTTAATTGGTTATGTCGGTCAATTACACCCAACGGATGCTAAAGCGAATGATTTAAGTGATACATTTGTTTTTGAATTATCATTAGATCAATTAGTTGAGGCGGATAAACATGCTATTACGTATACAGCTCTAAATCGTTATCCAGGTTCAACACGTGATATTGCTATGTTGGTTGACGAAGAAGTAACACATCAAGAATTAGAGCGAGTTATTCAAGAAAATGGTGGAGAGTTCTTACAATCCGTTCATTTATTTGATCTATATGATGGTGAGAACATTGAAGCAGGCAAGAAATCAATTGCTTATTCATTATACTTTGCTAATCCAAGTGCTACATTGAAGGATGAAGAAGTAAATGCTAGCTTTGATGCAATTAAAGAAGCTTTGATTGATACACTCAAAGTAGAAGTACGCTAAAAAATTACTATATGGTTCCTAGCCGTATTCCTTTGAATCGATAGGAACCATATTCTTTTTGTGTAATTACATTAATTATAGTGTCATTATTTCTGTTTTCTAATGAAAACTGGTTATTTTTTTGGTATTATGATAAAGTAAGCTGAAATGGAGGAGTAAGTGCGAATGGTTAGTCAAAAGAGAAGAACTAAGGTTGAAATCAATGAGAGAGAATATACAATTGTTGGTGAAAAATCAACTGCGCACGTTAAACTCGTAGCTGAAACAATTAACAAACAAATTGAAGAGTTGACATCACTATCATCTAATTTATCAAAAGAAGAGCAAGCGATTTTAATAGCAGTGAATGCTGTTTCAGATCAAATCGATATGCAGTTAAAGATGTTAGAGCTGGAAGAAGAACTAGAAGCGTTAAGAAAACAATAGCCAGCTAGATGTTTAAGGAGAACGAATTATGTTAGATTTATTTATACTACTGGTCTTATTTATTGGTGCCTATAGTGGCTATAAAACAGGAATCGTTTTAGAATTAATAAAAGCAATTGGCTATGTTATTGTTGCCATTCTTGCTTTAGATTATTACAAGATGATTAGCGAATTTTTCTATTTGTTAATCCCATATCCTACGCCGTTTGCCCCAGAGAGTAATCCTTATTTATACTATAGTGAAGAGTTCATGTTTAGTATGGATATGACATATTACGACATGCTAGGATTTTTAGCTATCTTTTTTGTTGGTTGGGCTGTAGTTAAATTTGTTATAAAATTAATTTCCTATACGTTAGAAAAATTAAAAGCTCCAGAGCCAATTAATGGTATTGGTGGTGGGCTGGTAGGATTTGTAGTAAATTATATGGGAATCTTTTTTATTTTAGTTGTGTTAACAACCATCCCATATGGATTTGTTCAAAATAACCTTAAAGATAGTTTTATTGCGGATAAAGTAATTACATCTACGCCGATAATTTCAGATGAAGTGTATCGCCAGTTCGTAGTAGAGGTCCATGAAGAAACATCTAAAAACCGTCCAACAATGGATATTCAAATTCCAGCTGAAGAAGCAACGACAGAAGAAACAGCTGAAGAGAATCAAGAATAATATAAGCGGTGTTGCAGCAAACAAAATAACTTGTTCTGCGACACCATTTTTATTTTATAATGGAGTTGAACAATGAATGAAGCAAATTGATTTAAAATCAATGGAGAAGCTAGAATATTCAAAAGTAATCCAACAGTTAAGTGAATATGCCGTTTCTTCATTAGGGCAACAAAAAGTTAAAGGAATAAAACCTCAAACTGCACATGAACAAGTCATTCAACTATTAGAAGAAACAGATGATGCGGTGAAAATATTACGCTTAAAAGGCGGTATTCCATTAGCATCTTTCCATGATGTCCGTCCTTATGTAAAACGAATGGAAATTGGTGCGGTTCTATCGGGGCAGGAGTTTGTAGAAATTGGATTATTAATTAAAGGTGTTCAAGAAGTTATTCATTTTTTTGACGACTTGCAAAAAGAGTCAATTGAACTACTACATTTATATGAATTAGTTAATCAGTTCATTCCACTACCTCAATTGAGGAATCGTATTTTTGAAACGTTATCTGAAGGTGGTTTTGTATTAGATGATGCAAGCCCTGAGTTAAAGTCAATCCGAAATTCTATACGACAAACAGAAAGTAATGCACGTGAGAAATTAAATAATATCGTACGTGGGTCACAGTCGAAGCATTTAACCGACAGCATCATTACAATGCGAAATGATCGTTTTGTTATTCCTGTAAAAGCCGAGAGTCGCGGTGTCTTTGGAGGGGTAGTGCATGACCAAAGTTCCAGTGGGCAAACACTATTTATCGAACCACAAAGTGTCTTAGATTTAAACAATAAACTAAAACGTTTAGAGAGTGAAGAAAAATATGAAGTGGATCGTATTTTAGCCGAGTTAAGTGCTGAAATCGTGCCACATACAGCTGATATTTTAACGAATTTAGTTTTATCGACTGATTTAGATGTCATCCAAGCAAAAGCGCGCTATGCTCGAGAATTAAAAGCTACTCGACCATTTGTGTCAACGGAAAATATTATTGAATTATATGGTGCACGTCATCCTTTAATACCGGAAGATGAAATTGTGGCCAATGATATTGTTCTAGGTGAAGCTTATAAAACAATCGTTGTTACTGGGCCGAATACTGGTGGTAAAACGGTTATTTTAAAAACATTAGGTTTACTTCAAATGATGGGGCAATCGGGTCTATACTTACCGGTTAAAGAAGAAAGCTCAATTGGTGTATTTAACCATATTCTATCGGATATTGGTGATGAGCAGTCCATTGAACAAAGTTTATCAACTTTTTCTTCTCACTTAACAACAATTGTCTCTATTTTAGAGGTCATAGACGAAAACAGTTTGGTATTATTCGATGAGTTAGGAGCAGGTACTGATCCACAAGAAGGTGCGGCTTTAGCCATTTCAATCTTAGATCACATTGGGGCTGTTGGAAGCTTTGCGATGATCACGTCACATTATCCTGAGTTAAAGTTATATGGTTATAATCGCCCGCAAACGATGAACGCAAGCATGGAATTTGATATTGATTCATTAAGCCCAACCTATAAATTTAAAATGGGAGTTCCGGGTCGAAGTAATGCTTTTGAAATTGCGAAACGACTCGGTTTAGAAGATGACATTATTGATACAGCTCGAACGCTAATGACTAGCGAAAGCCAAAGTGTCGATGAAATGATACAAGATTTAAATGATAAACAACAAGAAGCAGAAGCTCATGCTAACTCACTAAGACAACGTTTGTTAGAAGCTCAGCGATTGCATAGTGATTTGAGTAGGGAATTTAAAGACTATCAAAATGAGAAAGATTCTTTAATTGAAAAAGCTAAAGCCGAAGCAAATGACATTGTAGAATCAACTAAACGTAAAGCAGATGAAATCATTGAAGAAATTCGTCAAAAACAGTTAGAAGGTTCCTCGGGACAAAGTATCAAGGAACATGAATTTATCGATGCACAGTCTCAACTTTCAGGCTTAAAACATGAAGAAGAATTATTGAAAAAAAATAAAGTTCTTAAAAAGCAAAAAGAAAAAAGAGAATTTAAAGTAGGGCAGTCCGTCAAAGTCCAATCATTTGGTCAACAAGGTGTGTTAGTTGAGAAAGTGGACAAAGAATGGGTTGTTCAAATGGGAATGCTAAAAATGAAGCTTCCTGAAGAAGATTTAATTGTAATGGAAGAAGAAAAAGAGAAAAAAACAACGACATTTACTGGATCTGTTCGTACTGTAGGTACTGAGGTTGACTTGAGAGGAGAGCGTGTTGATGCAGCATTATCTCATTTAAGTCAGTATTTGGATTCAGCTCTATTGTCAAACTATCAAAAAGTGACTGTTATTCATGGTCACGGTACAGGTGCAGTGCGAAGTGCAGTACATGATGCACTTAAGCGTCACCCAAGTGTTAAAAAATATGAAACAGCTCCAGCAAACCAAGGTGGTACAGGGGCAACAATTGTAACATTTAAGTAAACATCGAGAGTGAAACAAGATTTTGGTAAAATGCTGTCAGATATGCTAAACTATTTTTTGAATGAAAAAAGACAAAATCCATTGGGAGGGTTTATAAATAATGATTGAATTAACAGATGCAACATTCGAGGAAAAAACAAGTACAGGTTTATCACTAACAGATTTTTGGGCAGAGTGGTGTGGACCATGTAAAATGCAAACTCCTGTTTTAGAACAAATGGCAGAAGAATCAGATGGTTCTGTTTCATACTACAGCGTGGATGTAGATGAAAACCCAGAAACACCAAGAAAATTTGGTATCATGAGTATTCCAACTTTACTAATCAAAAAAGATGGCGAAGTTGTTGATTCATTAATCGGATACCACTCACAAGAACAAATCGAAGAAGTATTAAACAAACATAAATAATTTTAAAAGCATAAAATAACCTTGTATGATTAAATTCATGCAGGGTTATTTTTTTGTTTGTTTTACAGCTAATTCAATCATATTATAAATACGGAAAATCAGAGGGTGCAGGTTGACTTAATTATATTTTTAGGGTACCCTAAAAATAATTAAAAATGGTTAAGTTTTTCTTAGAGAGGTATATAAAATGAAAAAAATACAGATAAAATGGATTAGTATTAGCTTAATAATATTCTTATTAGCAGGGTGTAAAATAAATGATAACCAGCATGAAACGACAAATGATGACATTCAAATTGTAGCAACAACGACAATGTTAACTGATTTATTGAATGAAATCGGGGGAGAGAGAGTTCAGGTTAACGGATTAATGCGTTCTGGAATCGATCCACATGGTTATCAACCAACTGCTTCAAACGTGAATGCTATTTATGAAACAGACATCGTAGCATACCACGGTATGCATTTAGAAGGGCAAATGGGAAGGGTCTTTAGTGAACTCGAGAATATTGATAAACAGGTTTTTGTTTTAGAAGAAACAATTCACGATTCTGACATGCTTGATTCTGAAGATGAAGAATTGCCGGTAGAC
Source organism: uncultured Carnobacteriaceae bacterium (assembly GCA_964617265.1). Classification (GTDB taxonomy): domain Bacteria; phylum Bacillota; class Bacilli; order Lactobacillales; family Carnobacteriaceae_A; genus Atopostipes. Next base: position 21,729 of record CAZTXI010000003.1, read on the forward strand.
CCTCATATTTGGTTTAGTGTTCCTTTATGGGCTGAAGCAGCAGAATATATTACACAGTCACTATCAGCTTATGATTCTGAAAATGCCGAATATTACGCAGAAAATAACGCAAACTATCAAGAAGAATTAAAAGTATTAGATCACTATATCCGAGAAAGAGTTCGAGAAGTTCCAGAAAATAGTCGTTATTTAGTTACTGCCCATGATGCTTTTCAGTATTTTGGAGAAGAATATGGTTTTACGGTCATTGGTTTACAAGGATTAAATACACAAACGGAAGCTGGAACCCGAGATGTTAGTCAGTTGGCTAGTTTTATTGTTGAGCACAAAATAAAAGCAGTCTTTATTGAATCATCTGTTCCAACAAGAACAATTGAATCTTTAAAAGAAGCGGTTGAGCGTCAAGGATGGGATGTTGTCATCGGTGGTGAGTTATTCTCAGATTCTTTAGGAGACACATCTCAAAATGCCGAAACGTATCTTAAGATGTATCGAAAAAATATCGATACAATCGTGAATGCCCTTAAATAGCAGAAAGGAACGATTAGATGAATGCAGAATCTATAAAAATAAATAATATGACGGTCGCTTACCAGGCACAACCTGTTATTTGGAATGTCGATGTATCAGTCAAAACAGGGAAATTAACAGCTATATTAGGTCCAAATGGGGCGGGAAAATCGTCCTTGTTGAATGCCATGTTAGACTTAATTAAACCAGTTTCTGGTGATATTAAATTTGGAATTCAAAGTAATTGGTCAGATTTTAAAGCTGTACAAAAATATATTGCTTATGTCCCTCAAAATAGTTCAGTTGATTGGGATTTTCCTTCTACCGTACTAGATGTAGTTGTTATGGGGCGTTATGCGCATTTAGGGTGGTTAAAACGACCTAAAAAGTCAGACTATAAACTGGCAGAAGAAAAATTAAATGAAGTCGGTATGCTAGCTTTCAAAAATCGTCAAATTAGCCAATTATCAGGTGGTCAAAGACAAAGAGTATTTTTAGCACGTGCACTAACTCAAGAAGCTGATATTTACTTATTGGATGAACCATTGGCAGGAGTTGATATTAAAACTGAGAAAGTGATTATGAAACTCTTAAGAAGTTTAGTTAAACAAAATAAAACAGTAGTGGTTGTTCATCATGATCTTCAAACTGTAGAGGAATATTTCGATGAAGTCATATTCTTAAATCATGAAATAATAGCCCAAGGATCAGTTGACACAACATTCACTGAAGAAAATATTCAAGAAACTTATCGACGAGATCGAAATGCCGAAGGAGTCGATTAACGATGTTAGAAGAAGTACTTTATATTTTACAAGATTACAC
>CAZTXI010000003.1:23163-27644 GCA_964617265.1 uncultured Carnobacteriaceae bacterium
GAAGGAGTCGATTAACGATGTTAGAAGAAGTACTTTATATTTTACAAGATTACACTTTTCAGATTGTGGCTTTAGGAACAGGATTATTAGGTCTGTTGAGTGGAGTTGTTGGATCATTTACAACCTTACAAAAAGAAAGTTTATTGGGTGATGCTTTAAGTCATGCAGCTTTACCAGGTATCGTAATTGGCTATATGATTATTGGTAGTAAAGATTGGTTATTTCTATTAGGTGGAGCAACAATCAGTGGTTTAGTTGCTACAATTGTAATCCAGTGGTTAAGCAAAAATGGTAAAGTTAAATTTGACAATGCTTTATCACTCGTATTATCTAGTTTTTTTGGTTTAGGGTTAGTGTTAATGACTTACCTACAAAGAACACCAGATGGCGATCAAGCTGGAATCGATAATTTCATTTATGGGCAAGCTTCATCTATGCTTTTAAGAGACGTTCAGACATTAATTATTGCGGTAGTTATTGGGGTTCTATTGGTTATTATTTTTTGGAAGGAATTAAAAATTTATAGTTTTGACCCGAAATATGCTAAAACACTTGGATTAAATACGATTTTTATTCAAGGTCTACTATCGATTATTATGATTTTTACGATTATTTTAGGGTTAGAGTCTGTGGGTGTTATTTTAATGAGTGCTTTATTAGTTGGACCAGCAGTTGCTGCTCGACAATGGACGAATCGATTAAGTGTAATGGTTAGTTTATCCGGAAGCTTTGGCTTTTTATCGGGTATAATTGGAACATTAATCAGTTCACTATACACTCAAATACCAACAGGACCGACTATTGTAGTGGTGTTAAGTGTTATTGTTTTTATAAGTTTATTTTTTGCACCAAAACGAGGTATTATTTCATCTAAACGAGCTTACTATAAACGCAAAAAGGAATATGCTTTGTTGTTAAAAGAGAGACAAGAAAGAGATGGTGATCGTCATTATGTGGCTTGATATTTATTTAGTAGCTATAGTTGTTTCGATTGCTTGTGCGTTACCAGGTGTGTTTTTGGTGATACGAGGTATTACCATGCTATCTGATGCGATTACACATTCTATCTTACTAGGCATTGTGCTCGGCTTTTTCATCACATTTGATTTAAACTCACCACTTCTAATGATTGGCGCAACACTAACCGGTCTAGTGGTTGTTTGGTTAATTGAAGCTTTGCAAAGAACGGGATTAGTTAGTAGTGATTCGGCAATTGGGATTACATTTCCTTTATTTTTTAGTATAGGGATTATCTTAATCACGCGTTATGCTGGAGATGTTCACTTAGATACGGATTCAGTTTTAATGGGAGAGTTAGCTTTCGTAGCCTTTGATCGAGTTCAATTATTTGGATTTGACTTAGGACCAAAATCATTATGGACAATGCTTATTATTTTATTCATTAACAGTTTATTTATAAAAACCTTATTTAAAGAACTGAAAGTGACTACATTTGACCCGACCTTTGCAACTGTTATCGGTATTTCACCTGCGCTTATTCATTACGGATTAATGGGACTAGTTTCATTAACAGCGGTGGGAGCTTATGATGCAGTAGGGTCTATATTAGTTGTTGGCTTTATGGTTGGACCAGGATTGAGTGCCTATTTATTATCAAATGATTTGAAGAAAATGATGGGGATAGCGATTATTTTTGCCGTTATCAATAGTGTATTTGGTATAACCGCTGCGCGATACTTAGATGTTTCACTAGCAGGAATGATCGCTGTAGTGACAGGTTTAACCGCATTTCTAACATTCTTATTTTCACCAGAAAAAGGTTGGTTGAAACAACGAAGAGATTTTAAAAGACAAGAACAATACGTTAAACAATCTTTAAAGATTAATCAATAAGTAGAAATGACATCCTTTCTTTAATATGAGAAGGGATGTTTTTTCGTTTATATTGACAGATGAGTTTTTTATTTTATGGAATTTTTTGCTATAATAGATACGGTATGATTTATATAAAAATCAAAATAAGTTGAGGTGCAACATGAAAAATCAGCCCATTGGTTTTCTAGATTCTGGAGTAGGTGGCTTAACTGTTGTTAAAGAAGTCATGAAATTGCTTCCGAACGAAGAAATTTATTATATAGGGGATTCGGCTCGTAATCCTTATGGACCTCGGCCATTAAGTGAAGTTCTTGATTTTACAATCCAATTAGCAAATTTTTTAGTGTCTAAAGGAATAAAAGCTTTAGTTATTGCTTGTAATACAGCAACAGTTGCTGCTCTTGAAGTACTTCAAGAACAGTTAGAGATACCGGTTATAGGCGTTATTGAATCCGGTACAAAGGCTGCGGTAACAAGTAGTAAAAATCAAAAAATAGGCGTTATTGGTACTCAGGGAACAATCCAATCAAACGAATACGAAAAACAAATTTTAAAATTATCACAAAGAGCAGACGTCCAAAGTGTGGCTTGTCCACAATTTGTATCGATTGTAGAGAAACATCAATACGAAGATGAACTAGCAAAAAACGTTGTATCAAAAGAATTAGAGCCTTTTTTAGGTTCTGAAATGGATACCCTAGTTCTTGGCTGTACGCATTATCCATTGCTTCAAAGTATCATTCAAGACTTTTTTGGAGAAGATTTGACCCTTATTGATCCCGGTGTTGAGACGGCGATTCAAGTTCAGGCTATATTGAATCAATTTGAAATGCAAAATGATAAAATAGATAATGCTAAAAATCATGTGTTTTATACAACTGGACCTGCAAATAAATTTGAAAAAATTGCGAAAGATTGGCTAAAAAGTACAGATTTTAAAGTTGAACATATCCCAGTCAAGGAGATTCAAAAACATGGTAAATAAATCAATTATAATTGCAACGAAAAATGAAGGTAAAGCAAAAGAATTTATTGAGCTATTTGATAATTATGGTTATCAGGTTAAAACTTTGCTTGATTTTCCAGACATAGAAGATGTAGAGGAGACAGGGCAGACTTTTGCTGAAAATGCATTAATCAAAGCAGACGCCATATCAAAACAATTTAATACGATTGTGCTAGCAGATGACTCAGGTCTAGAAGTGGATGCGCTAAATGGTGGACCGGGTATATATTCTGCTCGTTATGCTGGAGAACATGGAAATGATGCTAAGAATAATCTGAAATTATTGGAAGCTTTAAATGATGTACCGATGCCGGAGAGAAAAGCTAATTTTCATTGTTCACTTGTATTAGTGGGCCCAAATCGCGATCCTTTGACTGTAGAGGGTACAGTTGATGGTTATATATTAACGGAACCCAGAGGAGAAAATGGCTTTGGATATGATCCCTTATTTTATGTTACTGAAGTGGATAAAGGGATGGCAGAGCTAACAAGTAAAGAAAAGAATGAAATCAGTCACCGTGCTAAAGCGATTAAGCAATTAGAAGGCTATTTAGATGACTGGTTGTAAATAGAAACTATCATAATAAAAGAGGTTGATCATTTGAAAATATTAATTGTAAGTGACAATCATAATGATGATACACGTTTATATGATTTGTTGAATATCTATGAGGATATTGATTACTGGTTACACTGCGGTGATTCAGAATTCTATGTTAATAATGAATTATGGCATTCCTACCAAACGGTTAGAGGAAATATGGACTGGGAAGATCAGTTTCCAGAAGTTCGTATGGTTGAAACACCTTATATGAATGTAGTTGTTTTACATGGACATAAGCATCGAGTTAAAATGACAAATGATTTAATGGCAGGAGAAGCATTGAAACAAAATGCTAAAATTGTGTTTTATGGACATACTCATGTAGCGAAAGTTGAGTATGAAAATGGTCTTTATTTTATTAATCCTGGAAGCATTAGCCAGCCACGTGGTAACTTGAATGTTGGATCATATGCCATTTATGAGAAGGATGACGGTCGAGAAATGATAACTTTCTACGATTGGCATCACAATGAATTACCAGAGCTTTCTCAAACATTGAATAGATAATATTTAGCATGAAGGAGCTAATTTAGATGATTAGTCAAAGAATGGAAGATATGTTATTAAATGGTTTGGAAACAATAGTAAAACCAGCGGATGAAGTCGCTGTGATTATGGAAAGCAATACATTGAGTCATGCCTTACTTTTAATGACATCGAATAAATATTCTGTTGTTCCAGTACTGGATAATAAATCTCGAATGAAGGGATTAATATCCATGCCATTAATTATTGAAGCAATTATGGATATTGAAGATGTTCAGTTTGATAAATTAGAAGCTATTCGTGTATCTGAGGTAATGGATGTTCATTACCCAGTTGTCAATGAAGATTTTGAGCTAGAAGATGTAATGCGTATGCTGATTCATGCGGCTTTTATCACAGTGGTTGATGAAAATGATGTGTTTGTAGGCATTATTACGCGTCAAGAAATTTTAACTGGTACAAATCGAATCGTTCATAATTTTGAAAAAGAGTACACGGTAACGGATAAAACAACCGAAAAAGTTTAAACGTAAAAAACGTTCAGCCCGG
>CAZTXI010000003.1:27744-31675 GCA_964617265.1 uncultured Carnobacteriaceae bacterium
TTACTGATAATTAGAATTTCACGGTTTGGAATATAGTGTATAGTTCCATCAAAATCTTTAATTTCAGTTGTTCTTAAACTTATATTTAATACGTTGCCTGTTATATCTTCAATAGTGACATGGTCACCGATACTTAACTGACGGCCACTTAGTATTGTAAACCCGTTAACTAAGTCAGAAACAAATCCCTGAGCACCGAATGAAACGGTTAACCCAACAATACCAGCACTGGCTAGTAATGTTCCTACAGGGAAATTAAAGATATCTAAAAGGGTGTAGATTAAAAAGAAATAAAAGATTGTTCGATAGACATTTTTAACCACAGTAAATATTGTTTCATAGCGATTCGCATCGGTACTTTTGGACTCGATAAAACGTTTGAAAAATAAGTTTATGGCCCACTTTGCAACGAGATGTGCAATAAAAAATACAACTAGTGAAAATACGATACGAATTGATGCAATAATGATGGTCTGAGAAATTTCATTCCAATCAAAGTTTGCAATAATTTTCTCTATAAATGTTTGATTGGGTAAATCATCTAACCCTAAATCTTCTGTGATGCTTTCAGCCAAATAGAACATAAAATTACTCACTCCAAATTAAAATAATCGTGTTATATTATTCTAACACGTGAAAAATAATAATGGCAGTGTATGTTCTTATATTTGCAATACTTAATATTGTAATGGTATCCTTACTATAAGATTAATAATAAAGAGAGAGTGATGAATATGAATTTAACAGGTGGAGAAATTGCAGGTTTAATTGCAGCAATCGCCTTTGCAATCTTAGCTATTTCATTAGCGATCATGATTTTTAGAACTGGAAAAGTCATTAGTGAATTAAACACCACTGTAGAAGAAGTCAATAAAACTATCAATGTCGTAACAAAAAATACAGATCATCTTTTGATTGAGGTAGAAGGTTTATTGAATAAATCAAACACTACATTGGATGATGTGAATGGTAAATTAGGAATGACGGATCCGCTATTCATGGCTGTTGGTAATTTAGGTACGTCAGTTTCAGACTTAAATGATGCAACAAGAAATTTAACCACTCAATTAAGTGGTAAAGCAAAAGCTGGTGCAACCGTAGGATTATCACGTAAAGTCGGAGAACGAGTTACTAAATTATAAGAATAAGGAGTGGATGAAAGATGTTTGATTATAATAAAGATAAGTTTAGAGTAGAAGGATTAATTGCGGGATTATTAATTGGTGCAATCGTTGCGGCGGTAACGTCATTATTATTTGCACCTAAGTCGGGTAAAGAATTACGTACTGATATTGGTAAAGGTACGAGCAAAGCTTTAGATCATGCAGATGACTATTTAGATACTGCACGTAAAAAAGGTGGAGCAGTAGTTGAGGATGTTAGTCAAGCAGCTTCTTCTTACTTTAACGTAGCAAGTGATAAAGCGGATGAAGCAATGAATAAAACTAAAGGATTCTTCAATCGCAAATCAAAAGAAGTTGAAAATAAGGTTGAAGAAGTAGCCGATGAAATCGATAAAATGTAATTAAATAAATTGATTTTTGAAAAGCTGGGATAAGTTCTCAGCTTTTTATTTTTGTATGATAAATTTTACTAGTGAAATAATAAAGCCCAGCATCAATTAAATAATTGAGCTGGGTGATTTTTTTATCGAATAATAGTTGTTAATTCTTTATCTAACCATGTAAATGGTTCACAGCCTGTTTCTGTTACATAGACACAATCTTCAATTCGTACGCCAACTTGGCCTTGGATGTAAATTCCAGGTTCAATTGAGAAACACATGCCAGGTTCTAAGATGGTATCACTTGATCCGTTAATACTTGGGAATTCATGTGCTGTTTTTCCAATACCATGTCCTAAACGATGATTAAAAAACTCGCCATAGCCAGCATCTTCAATAATTTTACGGGCAATTTGATCTAATTCACCAGCTCGCATACCTGGTTTTACAGCAGCTTGAGCTGTTTGATTTGCTTCTAGCACAATTTCGTATATTTTTTGCTTTTCTTCATCGACTTCACCAAATGCAATTGTTCGTGTAGCATCGCTCGCGTATCCTTCGTATATAACACCTAGGTCAAATAAAACAAATTCGTTTTGTTTTAGTGCTCGATCTCCTGGGTTTCCATGAGGATTGGCAGCATGTTCACCAAATAAAACAAGGGTAGAGAAGCTCATTTCAGTTACTCCGCGTTTCTTCATTTCTAATTCGATTTGAGCAACCACTTCTAATTCTGTTATACCTTCTTCTAATAAATCCATTCCAATTTGGATTGCTTCGTCAGCTAATTCACCGGCACGAATCATTTTCTTTATTTCATCATCTTTCTTTACTACACGTGTTTCTTCAATGAATTGAGAAATATCAGACCATTCAGTTGTATCTGTATCAGATGAAAAAGCCTGTTGTAGTTTAAACCATCTTTCTACAGTTAAGGTATTTTCATCAACACTTACTGATTTTATAGTTGGGGCAATCTTATGACCATTTTCACCAATAATCTCCCATGGGTTTTCATCATCGGTATAAGTAAATATTTTGTCAACATTTGATTGTTGCTCGGCTTCGCCTCTCTCTAAAGAGGGGACAAATAAAAAGTGATCTATTTGTGAAACAACATAAGCAACGATTCGCTCATGAGGATTACTTTCAAAATTTGTAAAGTAGGCAACTGCGGTTGGGTTATCGATATAAACTAGATCGATATTTTCAGCAGCCATGTATTGTTGTAAATGAATTGTTTTTTGGTCCATAACTGAAATCTCCTTTTCTATAATGTGACTTGATTATAACACTTTATTTTACAGAGTGAGAATGTAAACAAATCGTCGTTTTCATAATAATATATATTTAATAGGCATGAAAGCGGTTAATGAACGTTGAAAATATTTTCATAATCTGTTAAAGTGGTTATTATAAAATAAATAGGAATTAGAAATGAGGAATTTGAATGGCTAAACAAACCATTACGATTTATGATGTTGCTCGTGAAGCGGGCGTATCGATGGCTACTGTTTCTCGAGTTGTGAACGGCAATCCGAATGTTAAACCTTCAACTAGAAAAAAAGTATCTGATGTAATTGATCGCTTAAATTATCGTCCAAACGCTGTAGCGCGTGGACTTGCAAGTAAGAAAACAACTACGGTAGGTGTTATTATACCGGATGTAACAAATATGTATTTCTCATCACTTGCTAGAGGTATTGATGATATTGCTTCTATGTATAATTACAATATTATTTTAGCAAACTCAGATGGCGACAGTGATAAAGAAATCCGCGTATTAAATACTGTATTAGCGCAACAAGTTGATGGCGTGATTTTTATGGGGCACCAATTAAGTGCAAAAGTTCGTCGTGAAATTGAGTTAACGGATACTCCAGTTGTATTAGCGGCAACATTAGATGAACATGATGAATTACCAAATATAACAATTGATTATGAATCAGCTATTTTTGATGCAACTTCTTTATTATTAGAGAGTGGTAATGACAAGGTAGCATTATTCGGTATGGATATTGATGCGATTAAACAAAGCCTTACAACTGCTGGATATAAACGTGCTATTGAAGAAGCAGGTAAAACAGTTGATGAATCATTAATTGTAAGAGTACCATCTGACCGTAAAACGTTAGAAGATGTTGAATTTGCAGAAAAAGTGTTAAAGACAGGGGCAACAGCTGCTGTAGTTGAAGATGATCGTTTTGCGATTATGTTATTAAATCAACTGACAGAAAAAGGTGTTAAAATCCCAGAAGAGTTTGAAATTATTTCAGCTAAAAACTCACCTTTAATTGACATTGTTCGACCTAAAATTACAAGCATCACTCAACCTCTTTATGACTTGGGTGCTGTAGCAATGCGTCTTTTAACAAAATTAATGAACGATGAAGAAAATGATGAAATTCATATTACTTTACCGTATAA
>CAZTXI010000004.1:0-13837 GCA_964617265.1 uncultured Carnobacteriaceae bacterium
AAGTTAAGGGTGTTCCCAGAAGCTCGGTACTTTAGTGCCGATGTAGTTCACTCATATTAATTGTGCAACAAGTCGCTTTATATTCTTGGTACATTTTTGAAACGGGCTTTGATATAGGAGAATCCTTACCGCTCCATATTTCAAGAATATCAAGTATTCTGTGTCTGATATATTTATTAACAACTAATAAAAAAGTGATGGATGTTTTATTTTACTTTGGATTATATGCATATGGCTCGTTTTTATATCCATCTAGAGTTTATCCATTTTACCATCTGATGGGTTTATCTTTTTTTATAAACCATGCGATCACGATTTTACTTCCAATTGTTGCGATAATAATAAGTGACTGGCGCCCATCTTTGAGTGCGTTATTCAAAGCATATGGATGGTTCCTATTGTATTTTACCTTTGTTTATTTTTTGAACCCATTAATCGATGGCAATTATTTTTATTTAAAATACCGACCATTTCTTGGTCATTTACCTGATAGTCAGTATATACCCATTGTTTTATTTGTAACATTCATTCTATTCGTCATTGGTTATTTAACTTCAAAACTCATTTTATCTAAAATAAACAATAAAAAAGAGGAACCCGTATAAAAAAGGTTCCTCTTTTAGTCGATTTAAAGACTATCTATTTGAGCGATTTCATCATCAGATAATGTGAAATCAAATAATGCTAAGTTAGCAGCTTGATTATCTTTATTATGTGATTTTGGAATAACAACGATACCGCGTTGTGTTTGGTATCTTAATAAAACTTGTGCCCATGATTTTTGATGGGTTTTACCAATTTCACTTAAAATCTCGATTTGTTCTTCTGTTGCCTTCATCGGACCCCACGCTACTGGAACAATGTCTAATCTTTTTAATGTTTCGATGAGGTTTTTATTCGGTTCTTTTAAATTAATTTGAATTTGGTTTACAGCAGGTTGGACTGTGGCGAAAGAATCCATTTCAGTCAATAAGTTGTTATCAAAGTTCGACACACCGATACTTTTTAAAATACCTTTCTCATAATATTCTTCAAAAACTTCCCAAGTTTGTTTAAAGTATTCTTTATTTTCAATTGGATGATGAATAAGAAATAGATCAATATAGTCAGTGTGGAAATTTTTTAGACTGTTTTCAATGGTTTGACGGATGGCTTCTTTTGTTGAGACGTATTCATCACCATTAGGAATTTTTGTAGTAATAAAAAATTCTTCTCTAGGAATACCACTATTTGCAATCGTTTCACCAACACCTGCTTCATTACGATAAGAAATAGCCGCATCGATAGAACGATAACCTAAATCAATCGCGTTTTTTAATTCAGTGAAATCACCCGTTAATTCACCTTGATAAGCATTTTCTTTTTTGCCATAGGTATTTGTTCCGGTACCGATTAACGGCATTTTATGACCACTATTTAATAAAATATCTTCCATTTCATCCACTCCTTATAATTCATTGCCTATTATCATTTTACCAAAAGATAGGAGAGACTGATAGAAAAGCAGATTAAAAAACACTTACTTCCGTTTAGAAAGTAAGTGTTTATAAAGTAATTTAGTTTAATTCCATGTCTGGTGTAATTTGACGGTCGTCATCATTAAAGATGTCATCATCGAATGTACCTAGACGTTTAGAAGTAACTACTCCTGCGATAATACTGTCATTAACGTTTAATGCTGTACGACCCATATCAACGATTGGCTCAATTGAAACCATTAAACCAATAATTTCGATTGGTAATCCTAAAGCACCAAATACGATTAAGGAAGCAAAAGTTGCTCCACCACCAACACCTGCTACACCAAATGATGAAATAACAACTGTTGTAATGATAGTAACCCATACGATTGGGTCAGATAAGTCCATACCAACTACTGGGGCTACAACTGCTACTAACATTGTTGGGTAAATACCCGCACAACCGTTTTGACCAATTGATAAACCAAATGTTGCAGCGATATTTGAAGTTGTAGAATCAACTCCTAAAGCTTCTTTTTGTGTTGATATGTTTAGTGGTAACGCACCAGCACTTGAACGAGCGGTAAACGCAAAGCTTAATACATTCCATACTTTTTTCAAGTATTGGATCGGGTTAACACCATGGAATACTAAGATAATTCCGTGGATAATGAACATTACGATAATTGCAAAGTAACATGCAATTACAAACGTCCCCATATTAATTAAAGCTGTGATACTTGATGTTGCAACCATTTTAGTCATTAACGCTAAAATACCATAAGGTGAAAGACGTAAAACAATCGTTACAATTCGCATAACTAATGCGTGTAATGAATCGATTATTGCTCTAAATGTTTCAGCATGTTTTGGTTGCTTACGAGCGATTCCTAGGTAAGCAATACCTGTAATTGCTGAGAAGATTACAACACCAATTGTACTGTTTGAACGACCATCAGCTAAATCATTAAAAATATTTGTTGGAATAAAGTTAACAATTTGTTGTGGGATACTATAGTTTTCAACTTGAGTAGCTGTTTCTTGTAGAGAAGCGATACGTGCATTTTCAGCAGCTCCACGTGTGAATTCAGCGCCATCTAAGTTGAATAGTAATACTGTGATAATTCCTAGTGCTGAAGCAATAGCAACTGTAACAACTAATACGCCTAGTACGTTTGCTCCGATTTTACCAATATTTGATTCGCCTTCCATTTCAGTAAATGCTCTTACTAATGAAACGAAAATCAATGGCATAACTAACATTCTTAAGAATCGAACATAACCTGTTCCTACGACGTCTACCCACTCAATAATTGATGAAGTAGTCGCGCTATCTGATCCAAAAATAATTTGAATTAGTGCTCCAAAAAGAATACCTATTCCTAATCCTATAAATACACGCTTTGCATATTTAACATGTTTTTGCTGTAACTGCCATAAAAATGCTAAAACTGCAGCAAATACAGCCAATGTAATAATGACTTCCACTATTAATCCTCCTGTTTGAATATAATCTATATAGTGCTGATACATTATATAAAAGATGATAAAAAGATACTAGTAATATGTATCGAAATTCATATATTAAATTTATTTTCTAATCGGTTAAAATTGGAATCGCTCTATAACAGTGTTATGATGAATAAAATCAAGGAGGTTATCAAATGAAAGCAGTACAAATTCATGAATTTGGTGGACCAGAAAACTTAAAATTAGTCGAGGTTCAAGAACCTACACCGAATGCACTAGAAGTTAAAGTAAAATTATATGCGGTTGGTTTAAACCCAAGTGAGAGCTACACTATAACAGGTAATTATGCTTATAATATTCCTGAATTACCTTATACTCCTGGGTATGATGGTGCAGGTGTTATTGAAGAAGTAGGTAATGAAGTCGAAAATGTTAAAATTGGCGACCGAGTCTATCTAAGTGGTTTCAATGCCAATCGAAATACGGGTACATATGCTGAGAAAGTTGTTATTGACGCAAAAAATGTTTATCACTTACCAGATCACGCAACTTTTAATGATGGTGCTGCTTTAGGAATTCCAGCATTTACAGCTTACCGCGCATTGATTCAGAAAGCTCAATTAAGAGCTGGTGAAACAGTTCTAATCCATGGTGGGAGTGGAGCAGTAGGTTCGCTTGCTGTCCAAATCGCTAAATCAATTGGAGCAATTGTTATCGGTACCTCTAGTACAGACAAAGGTAGAGCAAAAATACTAGAGTTGGGTGCTGATTATGCTATTCCACATATTAAACCAGATGAAACAGAAGAGATTATGCAATTAACTGACAATAAAGGACCAGACGTCATTATTGAGTTTTTAGCGGATGTTAATTTAGAAACCGATTCAAAGATTATTTCAAACTATGGTAGAATTGTTATCGTAGGGAGTAGAGGAACCGTTGAATTTACTCCAAGAAACTTGATGACCAATGATGCTACAATTACAGGTATGGCTTTCACTTATCCAGAATCAAAAGATATGGTTGAAATGCATCATGGGATAACCGCATTAGTTCAATCAGGCTTTCTAAAACCGGTTATTGGTCAAGTTTTTAGTTTAGAAGAAGCAACACAAGCACATAAACATTTGATGAATAGTTCAGGAGACGGGCGAACTATTTTAGAAATCAACAAAGAATAACAAGGTAAATTAAAAGGCTAACTACAGTTTATATTTAGTAGTTAGCCTTTTGTTATTTTATATAGAAGAAACTATTTAATTTTTGCCTGCTTAACTGCCGTTACCCATAAAATAGCAATTAAAAAACATAACACTAAAGTTGCCATCCATGAATAATTGTAAGACCCTGTTAAATCAGCGATTCCTGCTGCAAAAAGTGATCCAACAGTCATACCTAATTGCACGCCACTATTAACATATCCGTAAGCAATTGAGTAATCTTCTTCGTTATACATTTCGGCAGTAATAAGAGGCGGTAAAACTGTACCAATTGCATTACCCATACCAAATAGTATAGCCATAATCACAACTGCAATGGTATGTTCAGAAAATAGCATAAAGAAATACGATAAAGCTAGAATGAATGTTGCATAAATTGTACTTTTAATACTACCGTGCAAATCATTAATGTGTCCAAGTACAATTTTACCTAGTATTCCAACAGCTGAATAAATTGAAATGATTGTAGCAGCAGTAGCTTCACCATGAATAGAAGCTAAAACTGGTGGGAATTGTCCGAGACCACTGTTGTTAGAGATTCCAACGAACACAGCACCAATAATGAGTAACATAAAATAGCTAGTTGTGACAAGATTTTTTGAAGCGACCTTATTAACAGTTACTTCATTTTCTTTAGCCGTTTCTTTACCAATAGCTTCTTCTGCTCCATAAGGTTTTAAACCCATTTCCTCAGGATTTACTTTAATCAAGAATAGTACTACTGGAATAATCACGATTAACATGAGTAGACCATAAGATTTGTATGCAGTGCTCCAACTAAAAGTATTGATTAAAAATGTAACAAATTGACTGAAGATAACACCGCCAATACCGAGTCCCGTTAAAGATAAACTAAGTGCTAATCCTCTCTTACTAATAAACCAATTATTTATTAAAATACTAACTGGTAAAATAGTCGTACTCAAGTAACCATATCCTACAAATAAAGACAAAATGTAAAACACATAAATATTATTTGCAAAACCAAAACCAATGTATGCTGAAGCATAAATAACTAAACTAGTGATATAAGTTCGTTTAAAGTTTCCGGTAGATAAGCGCTTTGATACAAATGGGGAAAGGAATATTCCGACACCTAATACCAGTGAATTACTAATAGCGAATTGACTATTTGAAATGCCGAATTCAGCAACAACTGGTGCTTGGTAAATGTTTGCCACGGCTACAGCAGCTGGGCCAAGAACTGCCAGCATAATTGCTGATCCAACTACAACCCACCAACCATAAAATGTTTTTGATTTATCCATACAATTATTTCCTTTTTTATATTAATAAACCTGTGTTTGTTTATATAATTATTTTTAACTGATTTATTCTAGCATGTTTCAGGCATAAAACAAGGGTGAGTTATATTTGATACTATTTTAAGCCTTTTAATAAGGTCGTAAATGATTAATAAGTTGGATGTCTCGAGTTCGAAATTAATTCTTGACTTTAATAAATGCTCTTGTTATAATTATCTCGAATTAGAGGTAATTAGAGAAATTAATATATAAGGGTGGAAACAGAAATGGATAAATCAATTAGAGGAATACATCACGTATCAGCTTTTACATCAGATTTAGAAAAAAATTATCAGTTTTTTACAGAAGTTCTAGGTATGCGCTTGGTTAAGAAGACAATAAACCAAGATGACATTCATACGTATCACACATATTATGGCGACCACATTGGAGCGCCTGGAACAGGAATGACATTCTTTTGGAATGAGAATTGGGAGCAAGGTCAACATGGCACAAACTCAATTTCTAGAATTAGTTTAAGAGTACCCAATGATGCTGCGTTAGATTATTACTTAGATCGATTTGAAGAGTTTAATGTCCAACACGATGGTATCCAAGAAGTTTTTGGGAAAAAAGTACTGCCATTTATAGAGTTTGATGGACAACGTTATCAGTTAGTGTCTGATCAAAATAATGAGGGAATGGCAGCAGGAACACCTTGGGAATTAAGTCCTGTACCAGCAGAATTCGCAATTCATGGTTTAGGTCCAGTTGAAATTACCGTCTCACATTTAGACCGTTTTAAGAATCAAGTCATTGAATTGTATGGATTTGAAGTTATTGCTGAAGAAGAAAAATCATTATTACTAGAGGTTGGAGAAGGTGGAAATGGTGCTCAATTAATTGTGCGAGAAGATAAAGAGAGCCCATTAGCAAAACAAGGAATTGGTGAAGTGCACCACTTAGCCTTAAGAGTAGATAACCGTGATGCACTTAAAGCATGGGAAGAAGTGTATGAAGAGAATAAGTTTAAACATTCTGGCTTTATTGAACGCTACTACTTTGGAGCAATTTATGTCAGAATTGGACGAATATTATTTGAACTATCTTCTGATGACCCAGGATTTACTTATGACGAATCGTATGAAACTTTAGGAGAAACTCTGTCTTTACCAGGTAAATTTGCGGAGAGAAGAGAAGAAATCGAAAGTGTCATTAAGCCTTTTAACACAACGATAAACCGTTAGTAATTTAAAATAGAGGAGCAGCTTAAATGGAACCAATATCGCGCATTCATCATATCTCGGCAACTGTAGGGGATCCTAATGAAAATCTTAAATTTTATCGGGATGTATTAGGTCTACGCTTAGTTAAACAAACCGTTAACTTTGAAGATAATGGAACCTATCACTTGTATTTTGCCAATCAGCATGCGGATAGTGGTACCATAATGACATT
This sequence comes from uncultured Carnobacteriaceae bacterium, assembly GCA_964617265.1. Taxonomy (GTDB): domain Bacteria; phylum Bacillota; class Bacilli; order Lactobacillales; family Carnobacteriaceae_A; genus Atopostipes. The sequence goes on from CAZTXI010000004.1 coordinate 6,853, forward strand.
CTTCCCACTAACGAATGATTTATACGGAAGAGTTGGTGCTGGTCAAGTAAGACGTATAGCATTTGCTATTCCAAAAGGTACAAACAAAAATTGGAAAAATCAATTAGACAAGGAACATATTAATTATATAGAAGATTCTCGATTTGGCGCTACGGGTCTATTTTTTAATGATCCCCATCATCTTTCGCTTGCCGTAGTTGAATCTGAGAATGATGCTCCTACCAATGATATACTTGGTTTCTATGGTGTAGAACTACTATCTACAAATCCAGATGAAACCTTAAAACAATTATTGAATGAAATGGGATTAAATCTATTAAAGGTTGAAAAAGATTATTACCATCTTTCAATGGTTGGAAGTGAACAACATAAAGTACTGGTCAATCGTACAGTTACTCAAAAAGGCCGATTAGGTATAGGTACTGTTCATCATATTGCTTGGTCAGTATCAGATGATAAATCTTTGCAAAAATTTAAAGAGCATTTTGAAAAAGAGAAGCCAGTAACTGAATTACGAGATCGAAAATATTTTAAGTCAGTTTACTTTAAAGACCCAGGACAGATTATTTATGAATTAGCAACAGAAGGACCCGGATTTACTGTTGATGAACCGATAGAACAGTTGGGGACAAAGTTGATGTTACCAGAGAAGTATGAAAATCAGCGGAGTGCAATTGAAGCCACATTACCAAAACTTAATATTTAACACATAATATGAACGACTAAGTTTAATCACTTGGTCGTTTTTTTAATTCCATAATCAAAAGTCACATGGTTTTTAGCTAGTCTATGATAGGCTATAATTAAAGAATGAATAATGAAAGGAAAGGATAATATGAAAAACGAATATGAACTATTGTTTGAACCTTTTACTTTTAAATCAGGAGTAACGATTGATAATCGTCTTATGATGGCACCGATGACCACTAATTCTAGTTTTGAAAATGGTATGTTTACGACTGATGAACACCTGTATTATGAAAGAAGAGGTGGAGGAGTAGGAGCTATCATTACAGCATGTGCTCATGTCCGAGAAGACGGAAAGTTTGCTTCGTCACCAAGTATATCAAATGACTTATACATAGAAAGCTTGTCAAAACTAGCTAAGCGAATTCAATCAACCGGTTCGAAAGCAATTTTACAAATTTTTCATGTAGGGCGTATGGGATCATACAGAAGTTTGAGAGGTGTACAGCCTGTGAGTGCTAGCGCAATACCTGCAGACAGAGAAGATGCAGAGACTCCTCGCGCTTTAACGGGTATTGAAGTTGAAGAACTGGTGCAGGATTTTGGTGAAGCTACTCGTCGGGCGATACAAGCAGGTTTTGATGGCGTTGAAATTCATGGAGCAAATACTTATTTAATACAACAGTTTTTTTCTCCTCACTCGAATCAAAGAGAAGATTATTGGGGTGGAAGTTTAGAAAAAAGGATGAATTTTCCTATTGAAGTTGTTAATGCAGTTAAGAAATCCATTGATAATTATGCGAAAAAACCTTTCATATTTGGTTATCGTATTTCACCAGAAGAAATAGAAGAACCCGGAATTACTGTTATGGATACAATTGCTTTAATGAAAGAGCTAAAAAAATATGGATTAGATTATTTTCATATTTCATTAGGTAATATTTTTGGTGGTTCTTTAAGAAACCCTGCTGATAAAGAGCCAATTTTAAAAAGAATTCAATCTGAAATTGGAAAAGATATGCCGATTATTGGTGTAGGTAATGTGATAACCCCTGCTGACGCGCTTCAAGCGATGGATGAGTTAGGAATACCATTAGTGGCTATCGGACGACAGTTAATTGTTGATCCAGATTGGGTAGAAAAAGTTAAGAATAATCAAGAGAATGAGATAAATAAAGTAATTTATGCCGAGGACAAGCAAGACTTAATGATACCAGATGCGATGTGGGAATATGTCCAAAATCGTCCAGGTTGGTTACCAATTATCAAATAAATACTAGTTTTTAATCATTTTGATAGACGAAACCAACATTCGGGAGTATAATTTATTCGCGTTCGCTCAGAACGATTATATTAAGAATGGGGAATAAATTATGAAAATTGTGATTATTGGGGGCGTAGCAGCGGGAACGAGTGCTGCAGTCAGAGCTAGAAGAAATTCTGAAGACGCTGAAATTGTCATTTACGATAGAGATGTAGATGTCGCACATGCAGGTTTCGCTACACATTATGCAGTTGGTGGCCGTGTAGATAGTATGGATGAATTAGTGCCCTATGATGCACAATGGTTCAAAGAAGTTTACAACATTGATGTAAAAACATTACATGAAGTAATCAATGTAAATCCAGATGCTAAAACAGTAACGGTTAAGAATTGGGAAACAAATGAAGAGTTTCAAGATCAATACGATTCTTTAGTGTTTGCAAATGGGGCTGTTTTAGGTACACCACCAGTATTTAGAGACAAATCATTCTCTAACGTTTTTCGTATTAAAACGGTACAATATGGCCGTGAACTACAAAACTATATTGATGAGAACAAACCAAAATCAGCAGTAGTAATTGGAGCAGGGTATATTGGTTTAGGTGTTTCAGAACAATTAACAAATGCAGGACTTAAAGTTCGTACACTTGATTTCTTAAAATATCCAATGGCACAATTAGACCATGATATGTCTACGTATATTGCTGATATTTTAGAAGAGAACGGTGTTACATTCCATGGTAATGAAGGTGTTGTTGAACTTCAAGCGGATGGTGAGTGCTTAGAACGTGTTATCACTTCTAGAGGAAACCATTATGATGCAGATATGTATATTGTTGCAACGGGAGTCCGTCCAAATACTGAATTAGCAGAATCAATTGGTGTAGAAGTAGGAGAAACTCGTGCTATTAAAGTTAACGAGAAAATGCAAACAAACATTAAAGATGTTTATGCAGTTGGTGACGTAGCCGAAGCATTCCACGCAATTACTAAAAAACCAATCTATTTACCATTAGCTACTACAGCTTCTAAAATGGGAAGAATTGCTGGAGATGTTATTACAGGTGGAGACTCTACATTTAAAGGAATCTTAGGTACTTCAGTTGTAAGATTATTTGGAAACACTATTGCTGGAACTGGTATGACTGAAACGCTAGCACGAACAGATGGTTTTGAGCCAATTGTTTTAACGACCGTACAATCTGATTACTTAGATTTTATGGGTGGAAAAGATATGATTATTAAAGCAGTAGCTCACCCAGAAACAGAGCGCTTATTAGGTTTCCAAATTATTGGACCAGAAGGTGTAGAAAGAAGAATTGATGTTTTAGCTACAGCAATGACAGCAAACATGAAAGCATCAGAATTGTTTGATATTGACTTAGCCTTTACACCACCTATTTCAACTCCTAAAGATCCAGTAATGTATACAGGTATGGCTTTAACAAATGCAATCAAGAACTCACCATTAATTACAGCTCAAGATTTATATAATGCAATTGAAGATAAAGACGAAATTACAATTATTGACGTAAGAGATGCTAAAGCATTTGAAGAAGAGCACATTGAAAATGCTATTAATATTCCATTAAGAGAAGTTCGTCAACGAATAGATGAATTAGATCCAACTCAACGAATTGCTGTTTACTGTAATTCAGGACGCACGAGCTACACTGTTCAACGAATCTTGTTAAATCGTGGTTTTGAAAAAGTGGCTAACCTTACTGGTGGTTTAATGAGCTTTAAAAACTTATTACATGATTTAGATAACATGAGTAAAATGAACAATTAAGACATTTTTCTTTAGAATGATGATTTAATTAGCAATTTAACATCACAATATTTTTAATCTCACCAGAATAAGTATATAATAGTATTGACAACAATGATTGACAATATAATTTTAGAAGGGTGATTGTATGAACATTTTTGTAATAGGTGCAGCGGGTCGTGTAGGTCGTGAAACTGTAAAGTCACTAGTAAATAAGGGGCATACCGTTTCAGCAGCTGACATTAGAATAGATGCAATTACTGAATCAGACAATGTAAAAGCTGTGAAATTTGACTTGCATGATAGCGCAAGTTACTTGTCAAAAGCGATTAAAGGTCATGATGCAGTTATCTTTGCGGCAGGTTCAACAGTAGAAGAGGAGATGTTAAGAATTGATGCTTTTGGTGTAGTTAAATCATCTGAAGCAGCTAAGTTAGCTGGCGTAACACGTTTTATTTTACTAAGCGCAAAATGGGCAATGTACCCAGAATTATGGAATCAGATTGATATTAAAGATTCTGTAGAGAAAAGCCATGATTTTTATATTGCAAAATATTTTGCGAACTATCACATTATTCGGGATACAGAGCTTCAATTTACGATTATCGAACCTGATATTTTAACGGATACAACAGCTACCGGAAAAATAGAGTTAAATAACATGAAAGCAATAGGTACATCTGTTAAAGATGCAGCCGAAGTTTTAGCAACATGTGTAGATAGTGATAAAACAATTGGTAAAATCTATACAATCAATAATGGTGAGACACCAATTAAAGAAGCTTTAAATAACTTAAGTGGCATGCACTAAAATTAAATAAATGATTTAAGTCTACAAACTTCAATGTTTGTAGACTTTTTTAAACAAATCGATATGATTTTTGACTTTAAGCTCTAGTCACCAAAAAAATATGTTAAACTATTAACCACTACTTCATAAAGAGGGTTTGTTATGAGTCACTTTAAGAAAAATAGAAGAGCGAAAGATGGTATCTTTCTTGGTTGCGTAGGACTTTCTGCCAATCTACTCTTAGTTGGTATAAAATTATACGCTGGATTTATAGCAAATAGTGTTTCAATATTAGCCGATGCAATGAATAGCCTAGGTGATTCAGCAGCAGCTCTGCTGACAATTGGAGGATTCTATATTGCAAGTATACCAGCTGATCGTGAACATCCTTATGGACATGAGCGCGCTGAGTATATTAGCGGCTTATTTACAGCTATAATTATTTTAATTGTAGGACTTCAATTTTTAATGACCTCCATTCGTAAAATTTTAAATCCTACTCGTGTTGTACCATCGAGTTTAGTTTTAGGATTACTTATTTTATCGATGCTGATAAAAGCTGGATTAGCCTTTTATTACAATAAAAAAAATAATAGCTTGCCTCAAAAATCGAATACCATTCATGCATTAGTAAAAGACAGTTTATATGACATATTGATAAATTTTGTAATTGTATTTTCTTATCTAATTGAAATTCAATTTGGATGGTTCATAGATGGCTATATAGGTGCAGCTGTTGCATTACTCATCTTACATGGCGGTTTTACATCGATTATGGACTCTTCACATGATTTAATGGGAACGAGACCAAGCCCAGAATTAATACAAGATATGCAAGAAGTATTAGATTCATATGAAACGCTGATAGGTTACCATGATTTGATTTTACATAAATATGGACCAAGCAAAATGTTTGCGACTGTCGATATAGAGGTTGATTCGCGCTGGAACTTAATTCGTGCACATCGATTAATTGATTCTATCGAGAAAAGATTTAAAGAAGAATTTGATATTGTCTTAGTTTGTCACTTAGATCCAATCGCTTTAGATGATGATGAGCAAAATGAAATATATAAACTGATCAAAAAGACCTTGAAATCTTACGATGAATGTTTCCATTTTCATGATTTTAGAGTTGAAGATACAGGAGAAAAGAAAGAAATATTTTTTGATGTCGTTGTTCCAGATGAAAATGATTTTTCAAATGAAGAACTATATGAAAAAATAGTCAATGATTTATTTAAAGAGTTAGAAAATGACTATCTGATTACAATTGAATTTGATCGAAACTATGTTTTAAAAGAATAATACAAATGGTGTTGATGATTGAATCATTAGCACTATTTTTTATCGTTTTTTTAATAATCATGATAAGATACATTCATAAAATCATGTGGTAAAGTATGGTGAGTTGATTGAAGAGAAAACTTAAGATTGAGTTAAAGCTTAAAAAGTCTATTAATAAACGTTTCCATGTCATTGAACAAGCTTATCAAAATTATTATAATAATCCTTATTCTAGTACATATGTCCATCGCTTGAGAGTTGAATTACGTAAGCTACGCGCCATTTTATCCTTTTTGAAGCCACTACTAAATCTAACTATTTATGATGAGTTAAGTCATGACTTGAAGTTATTAGGTGTGATGTTAAGTCGAAAACGAGATTTAGATACAATGATAGAATGGCTTGAATTGACTGCTGACAAGGAACCAAGGTTAATCTTGAATTATGCTGAAGTCTTTCGTCACTTTGAAAAACTTCGTCTTGATGAGGCTAATAACTTAAATGATGTAGAGAATATACAGTTATTTCAAAAAACAATAAAAAAAATAGGGCAGACTATCAAAGATTTAAAATTTGATTTAAGTCAAATGAAGAAGCAGTCACTGGAAGATTATGTTTTACACCGACTGAAACAAAAAGAACGAAGATTAACTAAAAAATATAAACGATTAGATTTGAATGATTATGAATCTATACATGAAATTAGAAAAGATGCCAAAAAAGTTCGCTATGCAACTGTTGGTATGAAGAATTTTATACCTCAGAAAGTGTATAGAAAAATGAAAATAAAGGCTAAAACTATTCAAGAAGATTTAGGCACACGAACAGATTATTTTGTTATGATTGATTTAATAAAAGAGTTTCAAAAAGAAGTTGTATCAGATGAACTAAATGAATCCTTACAAAAGTTAATCCATTATCAATTACAAAAACATACGAGAGACTAGATTATTAACTAGTTTATCGTATGTTTTTTCATCTAACTAAGCCAAAAAATTGTGACGCATATAATATTTCACCATCATAATGAACACCAATACCGATTTCTTTAAAGTCAGGATTAATCATAGTTTGATAATGATCTTCACTTTCAACCCAACCATTAAAAATTAAATGTGCCATATGTTCATCATCACGAAAGTAGGTAGCCATTGCTAAATTTTCGCCAATCATATAATAGGGATAG
>CAZTXI010000004.1:13937-26593 GCA_964617265.1 uncultured Carnobacteriaceae bacterium
CCTTTATCTGCAAAATAATTCGACAGTGTAATTGTAAAGTTTGATATTGCACCTTTTGTAGCCGCGTAATCTATTAAAGGAGTACTCGGGTCAAAAGATTGAACGGATGTTGTTGTTATTATTGAACTTCCTGGCTTTAAATGTTTCTCAGCAGTTTTAACCGTTTCAAACATGCTAATAATATTTACTTTGAACGTATCATGAATTTGTTCCATTGATAAATCGCTTAAATTTGTATGTGCAATTTGTTGAGCTGCATTTAAGACTAAAATATCTAAGGCGCCAAATTCTTCGATCGTTTCTTCAACAATTTTTGTTGCTGCATGATCTTCACGCAAGTCATACGGCAATAATAATGCTTTACGTCCTTCTGCTTCAATTATCTTTTTAACTTCATTTGCATCTTTTTCTTCTCCTGGAAAAAAGTGAATGGCGACGTTTGCTCCTTCACGTGCATAAGCAATTGCCACAGCACGGCCAATACCAGAATCACCACCAGTAATTAAAGCATTTCTACCTTCTAGTTTACCATTACCTACGTAAGACTTTTCACCGCAATTAGGTTTAGGGCTCATGTCATCTTGTAATGCGGGAGTATTTTGTTCTTGATCTGGGAATTTACCGTCGTGATATAAATATCTAGGGTCTTTTAAGTGATCGTTTTCCATCAATAAACAACTCCTTCTTAATCTGATATATACAGATTAACATAGGAGTATTTCAGCAAGAAAAGATTTGCTTAAATTAATGTAGATTTTTCAGTGCTTTCTCAAAATTTTTAAAAGTAATTCGACAATAAAAAGAAATGATAAATGCTGGTAAAGCAATTCCAAACACAACTAGGCTAACTGAAAACTTTATATAAAGTAATATAATAGCGAGTACACTAAATAACATTGGTATGTTCCACTTCATATTAAATAAAAGTATACGAAAGGTATTTGGAACGATTGATTTTATAGGCATCTTAAAATGTAAATAAACTGGAATTAAATAAAAAGAAAATAAAATTAAAATGACTAAAAAAACATAAATGAATAAGTGAAAATATGCCCATAGACTAGTGGTTGTTGCAGTTAAAAATTTATAATAACTAATCATCAAAATAACAATAGCTAGATAATATAAACCGAGCAGTTGACTGTTTTTAAAGTTAGTTTTATAGGCTAATTTAAAATGTTTTTGTAGATTTGTATCTTTAGGATGCATGAACAACTGACGAATGCTTGAAAATAAAGCAACTGAAGAAGGGACAATACCGAATATAATTCCTCCAATTGCCGTTCCAAAAAGCCAATAGAGATGGAGAAGAAACAAGTTCATGACCCATTCGCTGAATATTATTAGTATATTGGTAGCTTTTTCCATAATAACTCCTTTAAGTAATTAAATTTTGGTGTCTGAATCGCTCTCTAAATTTACCAGGAGGCATATCCATTTCTTTTGAAAATACGTTTGTAAAATAGTGAATACTTGAGAAACCGGTTTGTAAGGCAATATCTTTAATTGGGATGTTTGAGTCCGATAATAAAATTCCTGCTTTACGGATTCGTTCTTTACGAATAAAAGTTGTAAAGGGCTGTCCAAGTTCTTGATTAAATAACCTAGATAAATGCCTTTCTGAAATGTGCAGATGATCCGCTACGTCTTTGATTGTAATTGGTTCTGCTAATTTTTCGATAATATACACTTTAGCTCGGTAAATTAATGTAGAAGCGGATGTTTGGATTTGTTTAGACTTTCTGGAAAGTATTTCTTTTTCAAAGTCTTTTAGAATACTCCAAAAAAGTGTAATCCCTATACTTTCAATGTTGTTTTTTAAGTATACGGTATTATCATTTGCAGCTAATTTTAATAGCGATAGCCAAAGTAAAACGGCAGCTGAACGATCTTTTTCACTTAATATATAAATTTGATCTGGTTTTACAGTATCAAATAATTTTTGGATATAAGTATGTGATGTAGCTTTTAATGTAAAGCCAATATGTATTGCTTCTAAATTAGAACGACTACTTAACTTATAAGCAATTTCAGGAGGAGTAAGGATTAAGGTTCCTTTAGAGATTTCCTCCATATTATGCTTTTCATGATAATGACCTTTACCATTTAGAATATATGTCACTTTAAAATAATCATGTTCTTGAAAAACATCTTCGTTATATTTGCTTTCTATACCCCATTGATTGATTTGTATTGAAACGCCATCCTTTGTAATATCCATTAAATGTTTATTTAGATAGTTTGCTCCTAATAACAAATCATTTTCCATATTCATATAAATTCACCTCAACAATCAATCTCTATTCTATTATACGAATTTGTTTTGTAATAATCTACCATTATATATTCAACAGTGCGAAAGCATGGCAGATAATTACAAAAGTATGGCACTCCAACTTAAAGACAATAAAACTCGCATTCGTTATTATATTGTTAGCGGATACATTTTGACGGATTGGAGGTTTATTATTTGTACAAAAAACATCCAGCAATTAATTTTATTTTTTATGTGTTATTAATCTTTTTTGCTATTTTATTTTTAATGCCACTTTTTTGGATGCTATCTACTTCTTTAAAAGCATCTGGAGAAATCTTTAGTATTCCACCACAGTGGATTCCTGAAAGATTAGAGTGGGGGAATTATGTTGAGGCAGTGAAGTCTTTTCCATTTGTACGTTATGCATTAAATAGTGTTTTTATTACAGCCACATCTATATTTGGAGGCGTTTTATCTTCAGCTTATGTAGCATATGGATTTGCAAAACTTAATTTTCCAGGAAAAGATATGTGGTTTACTTTGATGTTAGCTACAATGATGGTTCCATCTCAAATTACGATGATTCCATTATTTATCTTTTATTCAAGATTAGGATGGATTAATACGTATTATCCATTTATCATTCCAAGTTTTTTAGGTAGTCCATTTTTTATCTTTTTATTCAGACAATTCTATTTATCTATTCCACATGAACTGAGTGAAGCTGCTCGTTTAGATGGTGCAAATGATTTTACGATTTGGAGAAAAATCTTTTTGCCTTTAACTAAACCAGCAATGGCTACAACGGCGATTTTTTTATTCATGTTTAGTTGGAACGATTTTATGGGGCCACTAATCTATTTACATGATCCAAAATTATTTACTCTACAATTAGGTTTAAGAAACTTCCAACAACAATATGGCACGAGATGGCATGTTTTAATGGCGGCTTCAATTTTAGTAGCTATTCCATCTATTGTATTATTTCTGTCATTTCAAAAGTATTTTGTTAGAGGTGCATCAGTTTCAGGAATTAAAGGTTAATAAGAACATTAAAAAATTATTCAATACGGAGGATATTATGTTTAAGAACAAGAAATTTATGTTAGGTCTAGCTTCATTTTCACTATTATTGGCAGCTTGTGGTGCAGAAGACGGCACATCAACAGGTACAGACGTTGATTCAGCTACGGATTCAGAAGAGGAAGTAGAAATTGATTTTTGGCATATGTATACAGATGGTGTTATGGCGGAAGAAGTCTTGCCTGAGTTAATTGCTGAATTTGAAGATGAACATCCACATATTACTGTGAACCATCTAGGAACAAACTTTTTTGATTACTGGACAAAACTGAATACAGCTATTGCTGGAAATGTTGCGCCAGATTTAGCAATGAATGATTCATCAACTGTTGCCGCTCGTGCAGCGAATAATATTTTAGTTCCATTAAATCAGTATATTGAAGCGGATGATTTTGACACAAGTGTTTACTATCCTGTATTAATGGATGCAATGGAGTATGAGGGTGACTACTATGGTATTGCTAATGATACAGACGTTCGTGTACTTTATTGGAATAAAGATCATTTTAGAGAAGCTGGTTTAGATCCAGATACACCTCCAGCAAACTGGGAAGAATTGATCGAATTTACTGAATTACTAACGAAGAGAAATGATGATGGTAGCATTCAGCAAATGGGATTCACACCGGATATGTGGTTAAGTAATATTCAAGTTCATACGTTAGCTTGGACAAATGGTGGTGACTTCTGGGATGACGATTTAAATCCTACGTTTATGCAACCAGAGAACTTGGAAGCAGTAGAATTTATTAAATATTTCCACGACTATTATGGAGCAGATGCAATGTCTGCCTTCCGTTCTGAAGCAGGTGTGATGGATCATGGTCCGTTTGTTGAAGGACGCTTATCGATGGTTATGGATGTAGGGAACCTTACACGAACAATTTTACGTGAAAATCCTGATATGGATTATGGAATCGCTGATTTACCACATTCAGGTGAGCCTGTAACATATTCGGCTGGATTTAACTATGAAATCATTGATAATGATGATGATAATAAAGCTCGTGCTTCATGGGAATTCTTGAAATTTATAACTAGTGAAGATGTTCAAAAACGCTTTATTGAAGAAACAGGGAGTTTATCATCTAACCGATTAGCTGCAGAATCGGATGAATTTATGGCGGATGAAAACTGGGCAGCAATTGTTGCACAAATGGAACATGCTCGTTTTATTGAATTTATTCCACAACATCCAAACTGGAACGGTACTTTAGTTACTGTTCAAGAAGCCGTTTTATCGGATGGAGTTTCAATTGAAGAAGCTATGCAAGAGGCACAAGACCAAGCAGAGCAAGCTGTTAGTCAATAAAATAAAAATAGTACAATAAGAATTCCTTAAGAGTAACAGAGTGATTCAATGCTGGTTTAAGACTGGCATTGAATTTTCTCGATTAATGGAGGAATACAATGACAAAAAAATTAACAAAAAAACAAAAAGAAGGAATTACTGGCTATCTATTTTTCTTGCCTGCATTAATAAATTTAGTGTTTTTACTGGGTATTCCAATATTATATGCATTATATATTAGTTTTACCGATTATAATTTGTATAATGATTTAAATTTTGTTGGCCTACAAAACTATCGAAATTTATTTAATGACCGCTTATTTTATAAAAGTTTAGAGAATACACTATTTCATGTTATTTTCAGTATTCCAATCAATACAATTATCGGAGTATCACTAGCTTTATTACTCAATAATGAACAATTGAAAGGTCTTAAGCTATTCCGAACAACCTTTTTACTTCCAACAGTCGTATCAGGTGTAGCAGTAACTTTATTATGGCAATGGATTCTTGATCCGAATTTTGGACTGATTAATAGCTTTTTAATGAATTTCGGAATTGACGGGCCGGGCTGGTTAACGGATAGTGCATGGTCTAAACCCTCTATTATTTTAATGAATACGTGGTCAGTCGGTGGGACAATGATGATCTATTTAGCTGGTCTTCAAGGTATCCCAAAAACATTATATGATGCGGCAACGATTGACGGAGCTGGCTCATTTCGTAGGTTCTGGCATGTTACAGTGCCAATGCTATCTCCAACTATATTCTTTAATATGATCACAGGAAGTATCGGAGCGTTTCAAGTTTTCACTGAGGCCTATATTATGACTGGTGGAGGCCCGAATAATTCGACACTTTACTATGCGTACCACTTATATAATAAAGCATTCTCTGATTTACAATTGGGGTATGCGTCCGCGATGGGGTGGATATTAATGCTAATTACATTAGTATTAACGTTATTAGCTATTCGTATAAGTCAAAAGTATGTTTATTATGAAGGTGGCGTTAAAAACTAAGTAAAAGAAAGAGGGCATAGGTTTGACGGAACATTATTCAATTGCATTAAATGTTGGTCGTACGTTTATACGAAGTGCTCTAGTCGATGATAGAGGACATATTTTACCAGATAGTTTTTCGATTTTCTCATCGAAGTCCTCTGATTCCGAAGAATTAGTGCTTAAAAATCTCGTAAAAATAATTAAGTTTAATATAAATTCAGTTTTACAACCTGATTTTGAAATTCATCATATTGGTTTTTCACTACCTGATTACTTAATGACTAATCAACAAGAAAATTGGATCAATGAACGGAAGTTAAACTTTCTGCTGCAAAAAGAAGCATCGGTAAAATCAAAATTAAGTCAGAACTATACCTTTTATTTTGAAAGAGAATCGTATTTTTTTGCCTTAGGTGAGCATATTTTACGAAAAGAAGAGTATAGAAATCAAAAGGTTATTTACCTTGTCTTAGGAACTGAAATGAGCGTAACTTTGTTTGATAAGGGAAATCGGGTGTTTGAAAGAGTTCAAGAACAAAATAAAATACTAAAAAAACATCTATCAGCTAGAGGTATAATAAAAATTGCTCAAACACTAGAGATAAACGAACATGATTTAACACCTAAAAGAATTGCAGAAATGGCAGTAGCTAAAAATAAACAAGCTATCGAAACGTATTACCAATTCGGGAAATATTTAGGTAATTATCTCATCAATATTCTGGCGATGTATTCAGCTAATGAAATTGTAATCGGTGGAAATATTGCATTGAGCTATCCATTATTCGAATCAGGTTTGAAGAGTCTATTTGATCGAGAAATGATGTTAATTTATCCAACTGAACACACTTCATATTATGTGTTCTTTGGTTTAGCAGAATATATAAAACAATTGAATGATAAATAATCATTATAGATTATAAAGTTGATAGCTGATTTAGAAGCTGCAGTATTAAACTGTAGCTTCTTTTATTATTATTGAAAGTAATTCTACTCTTTATATGATTGCTTAATTAAGTTACAAAGTTTATGATATTAAGGATATGAAGTAGGGAGGATTAAAATGTTTAAATTATTTAAGAATTTAACAAAAAGAGATCAATTCTTTATGTTTCTTTGTCTAATATTTATTATTGGTCAAGTAGGTTTAGAGTTACAATTACCTGCCTATATGCAGGCTATTACTATTTTAGTTCAAACACCTGGTAGTGAACTAAACCAAGTATTGAGTGTTGGAGGTATGATGCTACTAGCTGCTTTAGGGAGTTTAATTTTTTCAATTTTAGTAGCTGTTTTAGTTTCAAATATTTCAACAAATTTTAGTGCTAATTTACGTGATTTATTATTTAATAAAGTATTGTCATTATCAATGGAAGATATTAGTGGTTTCTCAAAAGCGAGTTTAATTACCCGCTCTACAAATGATGTGACTCAAATTCAAGAGTTTCTAGTAATGGGACTTCAAATGATTATTCGTTCTCCAATCATGGCTTTTTGGGCGATTATGCGTATTTCAAATAAAGAGTGGTTGTGGACTTTAGCGACGATTGTTGCCGCTATTACTATGATTTCTATTATCGCTATTTCAATGCGTCTAGCGATACCAAAATTCAAAATTCGCCAACAATTGACAGACCGTTTAAATTTAGTGACTCGTGAAAATTTAACGGGTATTGATGTCATACGGGCATATAATGCTGAAACGTTTCAAACAAAAAAATTCGATGAAGCGAACACTAATTTCACAAATACAAATATCTTTGTGAATCGAGTAATGGCAGTTATGCATCCATCTATTTTTATTATTATGAATGCATTAACTTTAGCTATTTATTGGATTGGTGCCTTTTTAATTCAAACAACAACAGCGGGGAATGAGTTAGTTCTATTCTCTGATATGATTGTATTTTCAACATATGCAATGCAAGTTATTATGTCAATATTGATGCTGATTGTTGTATTTGCTATTTTTCCTCAAGCGAAAGTTTCTGGGGATCGAATAAATGAAGTATTGAATACAACTTCAAATATTTTAGCAGGAACAAAAGAGACTGGGCTTGTTGAAAAGCTGGGAGAAGTTGAATTTAAGCATGTTTCATTTAAATACCCTAAAGCAGAAAAGCATGTTTTAGAAAATATTTCATTTAAGCTAAAAAGAGGCGAAACACTCGCAATTATTGGTGCAACAGGATCAGGTAAGAGTTCTTTAGTCCATTTAATTCCTCGATTCTTTGATGTTAGCTCTGGTGAAATCTTAGTAAATGGGCAAAATATTACAGAGTATACCGAAGATGCTTTAAATAATGTTATTGGATTTGTATCACAATCAGCTGTTTTATTTTCAGGTGATATTAGAGAAAATATTCTTTACGGTGATAATAATCAAGAAGAATTAAATGAAATGGCATTACAAAAGGTAGCTGAAATTGCTCAAGCGAGTGAATTTATCAATAAGCTAGAAGATGGTTTCCAATCAAGTGTTGCTCAAAGTGGAACGAATTTTTCTGGGGGACAAAAACAGCGGATTTCTATTGCTCGAGCGATAGCACGTAAGCCAGATTTGCTTATTTTTGATGATTCATTCTCAGCGCTCGATTTTAAAACGGATAAAGAATTGCGTTCGGCACTTGAAAATGAGCTATCAGATACGACAAAAATAATTGTGGCTCAACGAGTTGGAACAATTAAAGATGTCGATCAAATTCTAGTTTTAGAAGACGGAAAAGCTGTAGGGCTAGGGTCGCATCGCGAATTATTAGAAACAAATGCTGTTTATCGTGAAATTGCCCAATCACAGTTGTCAGAGGAGGAGTTAAAATGAGAAGACCACCGCAAGTAACAGAAAAAACAGATAATGTTTTAGAAAACTGGCAAAAATTATTAACCTATAGTAAACGATACTGGGTTTTACTTATTGTAGCGATATTTTTATCTGCTGGTGGTAATGTCTTAACAGTTTTAGCACCTGTTCAATTAGGACAAATGACAAATGTGATTCAAGAAGGTATCGAATCGACTATGAATACAGAAGCGGTTAAAACAATCGGTTTTTCATTAGTCGCCTTATATGGTTTAGGTGGATTATTTAACTTGTTACAAGGCTGGATAATGGCATCTGTTTCACAACGAATTTCAGAAAGTTTACGAGGAGATATTTCAAGTAAAATCAATCGATTACCAATGTCTTACTTTAGTCAAACGACTGTTGGAGATACATTATCAAGAGTAACGAATGATGTAGATACAATCGGTCGAGCGCTGAATATGAGTGTACAAAATTTAATTTCCTCTGCGACCATGCTTATAGGATCATTCATTATGATGCTCGTTACTAATCTAACGTTAACACTTACAGCAGTTGGAGCTACAGCAATTGGTCTAATTTTAATGGCTCTTATTATGGGGCGTTCACAAAAATACTTTGTTGCCCAACAAAATCATTTAGGTGAAATCAATGGATTGATTGAAGAGACATACTCGGGGCACACGATTGTTAAAGCGTACAACGCTGAACGAATGGTCCGAGTAGACTTTACTAGAATGAATGAAGATTTACGTTCGACTGGTTTTAAGGCACAAGCCTTATCGAGTTTAATGATGCCGATAATGACTTTTATTGGTAACTTAAGTTATTTAGCTGTTTGTGTCGTTGGAGCAGTATTGGTTTTAAATGGCTCCATTCCGTTTGGTGTGATTGTTGCGTTTATTTTATATGTACGTTACTTTACACAACCACTATCACAAATTGCTCAAGCATTTCAGGCTTTACAATCAGCTGCGGCCGCTGGAAAACGAGTATTTGATATGTTAGAAGCAGAAGAAATGGCTGATGAATCCTATAAAGATAAATTGCTTTCAGATATTAAAGGTGAAGTTGAATTTGACAATGTGGTATTTAGTTATGATGATTCAAAAGAACCCGTCATCAAGAATTTTTCGGCTAAAGCAAAACCAGGTCAAAAAATTGCGATTGTAGGTCATACAGGTGCAGGTAAAACAACCATTGTTAACCTGCTAATGCGTTTTTATGAAATTGATAGTGGTAAAATTACAATTGATGGGATTTCTATACATGATTTACCAAAAGATAATCTTCGTGATCAATTTTGTATGGTTTTACAAGATACTTGGGTATTTGAAGGAACCATCCGCGATAACTTAGTTTACAATACAGATGGTATTACAGAAGAAGACTTGGTTCGAGCAACACAAGCAGTTGGGATTGACCATTTCATCCAAACATTACCAAATGGATATGACACTTATTTAGATGAAAAAGTTTCGTTATCACAAGGACAAAAACAACAATTAACAATTGCTCGTGCAATTATAGCTGATCGACCAATGCTAATATTGGATGAAGCGACGAGTTCAGTTGATACAAGAACGGAATTAAAAATTCAAGAAGCAATGGATTTATTGATGGAAGGAAGCACAACATTCGTTATTGCTCACCGTTTATCAACGATTCGTAACGCTGATTTAATTCTAGTGATGGAAGAAGGCGACATTGTCGAGAGTGGCACACACGATGAATTAATTAGTCAAAATGGTTTGTATGAAGATTTATACAATAGTCAATTTGAACAAACTGAATAATCTAATAAACAAGTAGATGATTAGAACTCAAATAATCATTTACTTGTTTTTTTAGATTTCAAAATGGATAAATATAAGCGAGAAACTGAATAAATATGTAATGAAATGATAAGGATATCATTATTTTGCATGGGTAAAATTATTATTCGATATAGAGTTCATGTTATAATGTAAGCATTAGTTTACTAAGAGAATCGAGGAGACTTATGGAAAGAAGAAAAGAGAATATCTATTTAAAAATATTTGTAAATATCCTTATTTTTGTCGTTGTAGCACTATTTGTTATTTTTCTTGCTCCAGGATTATTGCGCTTTTTCTTACCGTTTATTTTGGCTTGGTTAATAGCTTGGATTGCCAATCCACTGGTTCAATTTCTAGAAAAGAGATTAAAGATTGTTCGGAATTATAGCTCAGTAATCATTATTTTCTTAGTAATCGGTTTGATTGCTTCAATACTTTATGCATTAGGTCGCTTTTTATTTATTCAAATTAGTCTTTTGGTCAATGATTTTCCAAATATAGTAGCATTGATTTCTGAGACCTTTGATCAAGTAAATTATAATTTATCTGAAATTTTAAGTGGCTTACCAGAAGTTGTACAGGAACCAATTTACCAGTTAGAGACGAGTTTACGTCTGAGTTTGAATAACTTCATTGCAAACGCACGGTTACCTGAAGCAACACTTGGAATTACTAGAAATTTAGGTGATTATCTATTATTTGTGATTACCATGTTTATTACAGCTTATTTCTTCATAAAGGATCGAGACACAATTTTAGCTAAAATTCGCTCTAAAACGCCTGAAAGTGTGTTAGAAAAGTTTGATTTAATTAAAAATCAATTTAACTATGCACTAGGTGGATATATTAAAGCCCAGTTTAAAATGATGTTAGTCGTTTCTGCTATTTTATATGTTGGTCTTAAGTTAATTGGGACACGTTTTTCATTTTTAATCGCTTTGTTAATCGGATTTATTGATTTGTTACCGATTTTTGGTACTGGCTTTGTCTTATGGCCATGGACCGTGGTTGAATTGATTTTAGGAAATTACTTTGATGCGGTTGTTTTAATTTCGTTATACGTAGTATGTCAGCTCATCAAAAACATTATTCAACCGAAGTTAGTAGGCGATAGTGTTGGTCTTAACCCGATGGCTACATTGTTTTTGATGTATGTTGGATATGAAATTGCAGGCTTTCTTGGTTTGATTTTGTCTATTCCAGCGGCATTAGTATTAATTAATTTATATCGCATAGGTATGTTTGATAATATAATCCGAGGATTTAAGATACTCATTACAGATATTAATGAATTTCGTAAGTTTTAGTCATGAATCAAAACGGCAGTCAAACCATAATGGTGTGTTTGGCTGCTTTTAAAATTGTATTAAGGAGTGAAGAAATGTGACAGATATCTTTTTATTAGTTTTTCTGATAAGTGTAATGGGCGCTTTTATTTTTGCTATTTCAGCTATTATTACTTTTTTTAAAAGAAAAAAATCAAAAGATGAATGGAATAAGATGTTTGTATTTTTAATACTAGGTGTTATTTCTTTTGTATTATTTGGTTTATCATTATAAACACTTGTAATCTGTATTACGGTTAAATGAATAATATAAAGAGAATATGTTCATTTGATAACAACTATAAGATTGAGAGCCTAAAATTTCAAATTTCACTCCCTTTAAACGTATAATCTAACTTATATAAATGATATTAAGGTGGGGTGTAAATGGAGAATAAAAATTACACGGGAAAGCTAATCTATTTAACAACTATTTCATTTATTTTATTTGCATTAAATAATAGAGTACAGCAGGTAGATGCTTCTACAACATATAATATTCAAGCTGGAGATACGCTTTTTAGTATTTCACAAAAAGTAGGTAAAACTCCGAACGAACTAGCTGAGCTAAATAAATTAACCTCGACTGAAATCATCCAATCAGGTGATACCATTATAGTAGAACATTCCAGTAACAGCGATTATCAAACGGTATCTACTGAATTTATTGATGAAATCGGTTCTTTAGCTCGAGAAATTGCAAATGAGAATGGATTATATGCATCAGTTATGATTGCGCAAGCGATATTAGAATCGAATTATGGACAAAGTGCTTTGGCTAGGTCACCGCATCATAATCTATTTGGGATCAAAGGCAGTTACCAAGGATCATCAGTTAATCTAGCAACAAGTGAATACATAAATGGGCAGTGGTTAATTGAACATGAGCCGTTCCGAAGCTATCCAAGTTATGAACATTCTCTGAATAATAATGCGCAGGTTCTACGTTTCGGAAATTCATGGAGTGCGAATTATTATCGAGGCGCTTGGAAAGAGAATACGAATCATTATAAGGATGCGACTAAATGGCTTGAAAATCGTTATGCGACCGATCCTAATTATTCAAGTAAATTAAA
>CAZTXI010000005.1:0-4330 GCA_964617265.1 uncultured Carnobacteriaceae bacterium
CAATGATAACATTTATTTCATATCAGTTGTAACGCCAAACTAAAACATTCCTTTAATAGGAGTGTTTTTTTTGAGTTCTCTTTTTGAAATCAGCCTAAAATATGCTATATTTTATCAAGAAGGTATATTACAAAGAAAGATGTGAAGTCGATGTTTCAAAAAGAACAAACACTGAATTTTTTAGAAGAATTACTAATGATTAATAGCCCAACTGGCTATACAAAAGATGCAATTGATTTTTTAAGAGAATCAATTGAAGAGCTAGGATTCAAAACTACAACTACACCAAAAGGAAACTTAATGGTAAAAGTTGAAGGACAAGATTCAACTATTACACGTGGATTAAGTGCTCACGTAGATACACTAGGATTAATGGTTCGTTCGATTAATGCTGATGGGACACTTGCCTTAACAAAGTTAGGTGGACCATTAACTCCAACTCTTGATGGTGAATATTGTGAAATCATTACTCGAGATGGTCAATTGTATACCGGAACTATTTTATCAAAATCACCATCTATTCATGTTTTTAAAGATGCATCAACTAAAGACCGTGATATTGATAGTTTAGTGGTTAAAATTGATGAACGTGTCAAAAATAAAGAAGATGTTCAAAAACTTGGAATTCAAAATGGGGATATTATTGCATATGATCCAAAAGTTATGATTACAGAATCCGGTTTTATTAAATCGCGCTTCTTAGATGATAAAGCTTCAGTATCTGTTTTGGTTTCTATTTTAACTTGGATAAAAGAAAACAATGTGACACCAACGACTAACTTAACGTTCATTTTTAGTACATATGAAGAAGTAGGACATGGTGCAGCTTGGATTCCAGAAAACATTACAGAGCTTCTTGCTGTTGACATGGGATGTATCGGTGATGATTTAGATTGTGATGAATATGACGTTTCAATCTGTGTGAAAGATTCATCTGGACCTTATGATTATGATTTAACGACTAAATTAGCTAACTATGCTAAACAAAAAGAGCTAAATTATGCTTTAGATATTTATCCAATGTATGGTAGTGATGCTTCTGCAGCTTTAGGTGGGGGAGCAAATATTCGTGCTGCTTTAATTGGACCAGGTGTATCAAGTAGTCACGGTATGGAAAGAACACACGTGGATGCACTAGAAAATACATTTAAATTAATTCAAGGATATGTTTCATCGTTTTAATAGTCTACAAACCTGTTATTTGTTTCAATAAGAATAATGGGTTTGTATCTTTTTAATATCATTGATTAATCATTTCGTTTTAATATGATACTCGTTTAACGTAGACTAACTGTAGCCAACTATTCGATTGAAAGATTGTTTGATAGAACAACTAACTCATGGGGGGATACAAATGAATATAACCGTTTTAGGAGCAGGAAATACTGGACTAGCAATGGCAGCTCATGCTGTTGAACAAGGTAACCAAGTTACTTTATGGAATCGATTTGAAGAAGAAATTATTGATTTACTTCAAACAAATACGATCCACACAACTGGAGAAGTAGAGGGCTCATTTCAATTAGATCTAGTTACAACAGATATGAAAGCTGCACTGAAAGATCCAGAACTCATCTTGATAACCACACCATCTTTTGTTCACCGTTATTTTGCTGAAGAATTGGCAAAATACCTAACCAATGACTCGCTCATTTTATTGTGTCCTGGAAGAACCTATGGCGCATTAGAATTTGTAGAAGTATTCAAGACATTTAATCGTGAAACAAAACCCACTGTAGCTGAAACCCAAACAGCTATTTATACCTGTCGCAAAACAAGTGACGATTCCGTAGAAATCTTATCCATAAAATCAAATGTACTATTTTCCGCACTGAATCATTCCATTAATCAATCGATTTATAACCGATTACCATCATATATAAAAGCACAACTCGCTCCTGCAGATACAATAATTGAAACTTCAATTGGAAGTGTCGGCATGATTATGCATTGTGCTCCTTTATTGTTAAATACAGGATGGACAGAGAGCAAGACGCATCAGTACAACTATTATATCGAAGGGATTTCACCTTCTATAGCATCTGTTTTAGAAAAAATAGATGAAGAACGGATGGCTGTAGCTAGAAGATTAGGTTATGAAGTAGAAAGTGTACAAGAATGGTTGAAGAGAGTCTATAACGTAGAAGGCGATACATTATATGATAGTATACAAAATACAGAAGCTTATCGCACCATTCAAGCCCCTACCACACTAGAGAATCGCTATATTACTGAAGATGTGCCAAATGGTTTAGTACCAGTTGAATCAACCGGACATTATCTTGGATTAGAAATGACTTATACAGGTATTATGATTGATTTAGCTTGTGCATTGCTCGATCGTGATTTTAGAAGTGAAGGAAGAAACTTAAATAAATTATTTAATGCAAATCAAAAGAGAATTGATGCATTTATAAACAGGAGTGAAGTGAATGAGTAACTTAAAAAAGGAACGTTTTGCTTTCATAAAACCCTATTCAGATGCCCATACACTTGGAATAAATTCAATTGCTGAATTATTGAAAGATTGTGGCTATGAGGTTGTTGTGGGTGATGAAAGAATTGAGAATATTGTAAATGATATCAGATATGAATCAAACCAACAGAAATTAGTCGATTGGTTAATAGAAAATAAAATAACGAATATCGGTTTGAGTTATCGACTAGATGAAGATGTCGCTGTATCTATCGTTGGTTATGTGATAAAAACTCTAAAAGACCATCAAATGCTGAGTTATCAGGATGGTGAAATTGAAACAATTTTATTTGGTGGCTTACCTAAATCGTGTGAGCGAATAGATACAGAACATAAAGGGCTTGTTAAAACATTTAAAGGTGGAGAGTCCGTTCTTGAAACATTAAATAAGTTAAATGTTCCTAAAGAGCGAATCCCTAATTTTTTAATGGAAGGCAGTTCGTATGATGATATGCGTATGGAATTTGGTGAAACTTTAATCAAAAAAGGGGAGTACAAATTCTATTCTTCCATTGATCGTTCAGACTATCCTGAATTTGGCACACGTAAAGATACAGTAGTGAAGCGTTTAGAACATACGCCTCGGGAAGAAGATTTTGAACCACTTATGCGAGCACATGTTGGACCATTTTTATCGACAGCTACTCGTATGGAGTCTGTAAATGAGTTTGCGAATTGGACAAAAGCCTTAGCAGATGCCAAATTTTTAGATATTGTATCTATTGGAACCTCTCAACTAACCCAATCTAATTTTGGTGAAGATTGGGAAGATAGAGTAAATGGTGGGGGTGTGCCTATTAATTCACCTGAAGAATATCGTATGATTTACGAAGTTTCCCGTCCTTTATTATTACGAACTTATGCTGGAACAAAGAATATTCCAGAATTAGCTAAAATTCATGAAGAGACGATTAATATTAGCTGGCACGCTCTATCAATATGGTGGTTTAATAAACTCGATGAACGTGGGCCTTATGAATTATACGATAACTTAAAACAGCATTTTGAAACGATAAAATATATCGCAACAACAAATAAACCTTTTGAAGCCAATGTATCTCACCATTTTGGTTTTAGAGGTGCAGATGATGTAACATACGTTGTCTCTGCCTATCTCGCAGCAAAACTAGCTAAAAAATTAGGAGTTAAAACATATATTTTACAAAATATGTTAAATACGCCAAGGCCAACATGGGGAATTCAAGATTTAGCCAAATCAAGAGCCTTACTACATTTAATGAAAGAATTAGAAGATGATTCTTTCCAAGTTTTACTACAACCAAGAGCTGGTCTAGATTACTTTAAGACCGATTTAGAGGAAGCTAAAATTCAACTTGCTGCTGTCACAGCGTTGATGGATGATATCGACCCACATAATGAGATGAGCCCACCTATTATTCATGTGGTTAGTTATTCAGAAGCGTCACATCTTGCTACACCAGATGTGATTAATGAAAGTGTTCAAATTACACAACAAGCTCTTAAAGAATATCGAAGATTGCGTAAAAATGGTGAAATTGAAGATATGAGTAAGAATACCGAAGTGTCATCTAGAACGGAAGAATTAATCAAATCTGCAAAAACGATTATTGATGGTATTGAAACGTATATCGAAAATCCTTATACACCTGAAGGTTTTTATAAAGCTTTCGTAGCAGGGTTCATGCCCGTTCCGTACTTATGGACAACAGAAGATGAGTATAGACATGCAAAACATTTTAATACTCGTTTAGTCAAAGGAGCGATTAAAGTAGTGGATGAAAATGATGAGCTTGTTAAAGCGGAGTCAGTTGTGGATTTTGCGAGGAGTAATCTCAAAGAAGTAGATTATTTATTTAATCAAAAATATCGAAA
>CAZTXI010000005.1:4430-21810 GCA_964617265.1 uncultured Carnobacteriaceae bacterium
CCTTCTTCAAGAGCAGGTATGGCATTTAATTCAATAATATTTGGAACGCCATTCTCGTCTAATTTCACATCAACCCGCGCCATTTCAGAACAGCCAAGTACATCATAGGCTTTTAATACATTGGATTTGATTTCAGCTTCTAATTCAGCAGAAATATCAGCTGGACAAGAACGCTGCACGACATTATTAGCTTTAACATCTACAGTTTGAGTAGACCCATGTTCTTTAGGAATAATAACTTCCATTATTGGGAGCACCTCAGGATTTTTGGTCCCCAAAACAGCCACCGAGAATTCGCGACCCGGTAAATACCCCTCAACTAAAGCAGGTTGGTTAAAATTCTCTAAAATATATTGAACCTGATTACGGAGTTCTTTTTCATCATGGACTAAACTTTTTTCAGTTATACCAACAGCTGATCCTTCTCGTACAGGTTTTACGAATAAAGGATAGGTTAAATCCGCATCTAATCGAGTGTCAACTGAATAAAACGTTTGAAAAGGAGAAACTGGAACATCAACGGCTTTGAATGTTGCTTTGGCATGTTCTTTATTTAAAGATACAACTTGGGCGAGTAGACCAGAACCAACAAAAGGAATATCTAACAGTTCAAGCATCGCTACGATATTAGCTTGTTCATCCTTATGATTTATTCCAACAGCTGAATTAAAGATTACGTCAAAATCACCAGCTTGTTTAATATCATATAATAAATTAGTGGAGACTGGAATTAGTTTAACATCGTGTCCATTGGTTTCAAAAGCTTCTTTAATATTATGGGCAATAATTAAAGGCTGACGGTAACTTCTTGGGTCCAGATCTTTTTCTTCTTCCCTAATATCTTTTGGCTCATTGTATACCAATCCGATTTTATACATTTTATTTTTTAACTCCTTAAATTATGTTCCTGATCAAGTTAGCGTATTGTTCTTTTTATAGGAATAAGCTTAAGAATTCATCACTCCTTATATACTACTTATATGTTTGATATTATAAGACTTTTAGTTGTTTCACAAGCAATATGACTATTTAGAGTAAGTCATGTTATAATAAGGAGAGTATTTTAAGATAAGGTGAAGCGTAGATGGATAAAACACAGTTAATAGAGAATATTCAGCAAATTAAACAGAAAATATCTGAAAATAAGAAGAATGATCAATCAGTCGAAATGATTGCAGTCACAAAGTACGTTGATAGCAATATGATTCGATCGTTATATGATTTAGGATTACGCCATTTTGGAGAGAACCGTAGTGATGAATTATTAGAAAAGCAAACGGAATTAGCAGATATTAACGAAGAGATTACCTGGCATTTTATTGGACAACTTCAAAGAAGACCTGTCAGAAAAATCATTAACAAGATAGCCTATTTACACTCGTTAGATCGAATTTCTTTAATTGAGGAAGTAAATAAACGTGCAAACCATACTGTTTCAAGCTTTCTTCAAGTAAACGTTAGTGGAGAAGAGCAGAAAGCCGGATTTAAACCCGATGAAGTTTTGGATATCGTTCGTCAGATCGAAGAATATCCAAATATTAAAATTATTGGTTTAATGATGATGGCTCCTTATGATGCAAGTGATGTGGAATTACATCATTATTTTAAAGCACTAAAGTCATTACAAGATGAAATAATCGCATTAAATTTGACATACGCACCTTGCACGCGTTTGAGTATGGGAATGACAAATGATTTTCCGATTGCGATACAAGAAGGGGCAACAGATGTCCGAATTGGTCGAGCGCTTTATATGGAATAAATGAGTATCAATAATTATAGTCACTTTTTCTTGACTATAAGCTCATAAGTAATTAATATTATTAAGGTATTTACCGCTGCCTTGGCAGTGGTAAAATTTTTTTTTAGGGAAAGGAGTTTTTTAGTGTTATTTGTATGGAATTATGTAAAAAGTCATAAAAAGCTTTTAAGTTTAACGATATTAGGCGCAATATTCTTTGTTTTAGTGAACTTAGGTTTGCCAACAATTCTTGCGATTATCATTAATGATGTAATTATTAATCAAGATACGAATCGATTTTATTTTCTGATTTCATTAATGGCTTTTGTCATTGTTTTTGGGTTACTTGGTAATATATTAGTTAGTTACTCCTCAAGTCGCTTAACTAACTTGATGACGAAAGAAATACGTAATGATTTATATGATAAAATTAGTGAGTTTTCACATCAAGAATATGAAATGATTGGTGTATCTTCTCTAGTAACTCGTTTAACGAATGATGCATTTGTTATTTTACAGTTTGTTGAAATGATTCTACGGATTGGTTTTAACACACCGTTAATGTTTGTTGGTAGTATCATGCTTATTATTCGAACAAGTCCTTCTTTATCTTGGATTTTAGCTGCAGCTCTACCACTTATCTTGCTTGTTATCTATTGGATTGCGAAACAATCAGGTCCGTTATCAGATAAAACACAAAAGCTATTAGATCGATTAAATATGTATTCTAGAGAAAATCTAACAGGTTTACGAGTTATTCGAGCATTTTCTCGTGAAGAATATCAAGAAGAAAAATTCTCGGTCGTTAATACAGAGTATATGAATACTGCAAAATCATTAAATAAATTAATGGGTTCTGCTATGCCACTATTCTCACATGTTATGGTTATTACGATAGTATTTATCTTCCTATTATCTTTTGGTCAAATTGAAGCTGGCACAATGCAAGTAGGAACATTAGTCGCTTTCGTTGAATATGCATTCCATGCGTTATTCTCAGTCTTAATGTTCTCGCAAATTTTCATGATGTACCCACGTGCTCGAGTATCTGCTAATCGATTAAAAGAAATTCACGATATTCCGATATCCATTGTAAACAAAGAAAATGGTGTAACTGAAACCAAAACAGAAGGTTATATTGAATTTGATCAAGTTTCTTTTGCCTATCCTGGTGAAACCGAAAACCCTGTATTAAATGATATTAGTTTCTCAGTTAAACCTGGTGAAACAATTGCCTTTATCGGAAGTACCGGAAGCGGGAAATCAACTTTACTTCAACTAATCCCAAGATTCTTCGATGTTACTTTTGGTCGTATATTGATTGATGATGTTGATGTAAGAGACTATGATTTAGATGCATTACGTGGAAAAATTGGATTTATTCCACAACGTGCCTTATTATTCTCAGGTACCATTGGTGAAAATCTCCGATTTGGAAATGAAGATGCTACAGATGAAGACTTAGATTTTGCCTCTGATATTGCGCAGGCAAGAGAGTTTATTGATCGAATGGAAGAAAAATATCACTCTTACTTAAGTGAAGGTGGAAGTAACTTATCTGGTGGTCAAAAACAACGACTATCAATTGCCAGAGCTATCGTTAAACAACCTTCAATCTATATTTTTGATGATAGTTTTTCAGCATTAGATTATAAAACAGACTCTGAAGTTCGCCGTCGTCTAGCTGAAATTACGGAAGAGGCGACAGTAATAATTGTTGCGCAACGTATTTCAAGTATTAGAAATGCAGACCAAATTATCGTACTAGAAGAAGGTAAGATAATGGGTCGAGGTACACATAGTGAACTAATGCAGTCAAATACAATTTACCAGGAAATTGCAAAATCACAATCCAAAGAAGAACAGGAGGATATGGCAAATGAATAATGCAGTAGTTAAAGAAAATGTGTCATTCGTCGACAGTTTTTCTCGAATTTGGCCATATATCCGAAATTATAAAGGTCGTATATTTGGAGCTTTATTCTTAGTTGTTTTACAAGTTTTAGCAAACGTATTGGAACCATTTATTTTTGGGTTAATTATCACTGAAATTACAAATAACGTTATTGATATTTTTAATGGAACACCTGATGCAGGATTAAACTATTCCTATATCTACATGATGTTGGTTATTTATTTCATTCGTGGTGTTATTGGTCAATTTTCAGCTTATGGATCAACTTTCTTAATGACGGAAGCCGTTCAAAGCATGACTTTTGATTTACGAACAACCATTTCAAATAAATTAAATCGACTACCGGTATCTTACTTTGACAGTCGTCAATTTGGTGATATATTAAATCGTATTACTAATGACATTGATACAATTTCAAATGCATTTCAAATGTCTGTATTACAAGTTTTTAACGCGGTACTACAACTATCAATGGTTATCATTATGATGCTATTGATTCAATGGCAGTTTGCATTAATTATGTTAGTAATTATTCCAGTTTCAGGATTAATTGCGAAAACAATGATTAACAAATCACAACCATACTTTAAAGAACAAGCGGATGCTTTAGGACGAATGAATGGTTTTGTACAAGAAAATCTAACAGGGTTTAATGAAATTAAACTATACGGTCGTGAATACCAATCAGCTGAAGAGTTCCATACAATTACAACTCAATTAAGTGAAGTTGGGTTTAGAGCAAGTTTCACTTCTGGTTTAATTCGTCCACTAATAACATTTGTGGCTCATAGTGCATATGTGGTTATTGCATTATTCGGTGGATTACTTACTTTAGCAGGCCGAATGACAATCGGTAACCTTCAAGCTTTCACACAATATGTCTGGCAAGTTAACCAACCGATGCAGATGCTTTCACAGCTAACAGGACTTGTTCAAAGTGCAGCAGCTGCAATTACTCGAGTCTTTGAAGTAATTGATGAAGCGGATGAAGAACAAGCCTTCACTGAACAAGTAAGTAATCAGTTTGATGGTGGAGTAGATTTCGACGATGTGTCATTTAGTTACACTTCTGAAAAAACACTTATTCAGAATTTTGATGTGAAAGTTAAACCTGGAGAAACAATTGCGATTGTAGGTCCAACAGGTGCAGGTAAAACGACTTTAATTAATTTACTTATGCGTTTTTATGATGTAGATAATGGTCAAATAACCATTGAAGGTAAAGATATCCGTCAGTTATCTCGCCAAGAATATCGCTCACTATTTGGGATGGTATTACAAGATACATGGCTATTTGAAGGTTCTATAAAAGAAAATCTTCGTTTTGGTAATTTGAATGCGACGGATAAAGAAATCGTAGAAGCAGCAAAAGTAGCAAACGTAGATCATTTTATTCGAACTTTACCAGGTGGCTATGACATGGTTATCAACCAAGAGTCTTCGAATATCTCACAAGGACAAAAGCAACTCTTAACAATTGCTAGAGCGTTACTGTCAGATCCTAAAATTTTAATTTTAGACGAAGCAACGAGTTCAGTTGATACAAGACTTGAAATATTGATTCAAAAAGCTATGGATCGATTAATGGAAGGGCGTACTAGTTTTGTAATTGCCCACCGTTTATCGACAATACAAGATGCTGATCGCATTTTAGTAATGAATAATGGGCAAATTATTGAAACTGGAACACACGATGAGTTAGTAGCACAAGATGGTTTCTACAATAAACTATATCAAAGTCAGTTTAATGATTAACTCATAATTATATTAATATAAATAAGACGCAATGGAAATAATCTAACATTAGATTATCTTCATTGCGTTTTTTATTTATTCAAATATAGGTATAAAAGGATTTTCTAAATCCGAACGATATTTTTTTAATTGTTAGCGTTAACATGAAATTAAAAACGTTTACAGTTATAAAAAACGGATAAAGTTTATAAAAACCATTGAAAAGCGAACGATATTCTGTATAATAAATAACATCTTCAACAAAAGACGAACAAAAGGAGTATGTTGGATGTCAAGAAGAGTTATTTTAGATACAGATACAGCTGGAGACGACACCACAGCTATATTAACAGCTATACATCATTTCAAAGTAGAAGGATTAACAATCGTGAGTGGCAACATTAGCTTTGATCAACAAGTTGAGAATGCCTTATATACAATCGAAGTTGCAAATCCTGACTACGATATACCGGTTTATAAAGGTCATAGAGATCCGATTATGACTTTAGAAGGTGAAAAACATACAACAGAAGAGCGAATCTTTGCGAATGATGGAATGGGTGGTTCCAACTTTCCAAAAGCAAAACAGCGTCCAGAAAAAGAGCACGCTGTTGATTTTATGATTAGAACGATTAAAGACAATCCGGGTGAAATAGAAATACTTGCGATTGGTCCACTGACAAATATAGCAATGGCGATTAAACGAGATCCATCCATTGTAAAAGACATTAAGCATCTTTGGATTATGGGCGGTGTGAACCATGCACCTGGTAATATCCGAGCAGTAGCGGAATTTAATTTTAATACGGATCCAGAAGCAGTAAAAATCGTCTTACATTCAGGAATTGAAATGACAATGATTACTTGGGATATGTGTTTAAAACACGGTGCTCTTTTCGATGCAGATTTAGATAAATTGAACGAGTTAGCTACAAAAGGCACAAAATTCTTTATGGATGTTAATCTTCATGTAAAAGAATTTGAAGCACAGAAAAGAAATTTAGATGCTGTAACTTGCCCTGATTCTTTAGCTATTGCGATTGCAGCAGACGAACGTTTAATGACAAAATCTACGAAATATTATGTAGATATCGACTTAACCAGTTCACTAATGCGAGGTTATAACATTGTCGATATTGAAGGGGATTTACAAAAACAACCGAATGTTCGGGTTTGCGAAGAAGTTAATCACGAACAATTTAAAGAACTATTAACTGAAGTATTAGGATCAATCAACTAAAGAATGGAGATTAAAAAGATGAAATTAAAAGGATTAGCTTTAACAACAATGGTAGCTACAGGTTTATTATTAGTGGGGTGTGCAAACGACAGTGGGAAAGCAGCTCCTGAGGAAGAAGCTGCACAATTCAAAGTTTCAATGGTTACAGACCAAAACGGTATTGATGATCGTTCATTCAACCAAAGTGCTTGGGAAGGAATGGAAAAATGGGCTGAATCACACAACTTCACGGAAGATAGTATTAACTATTATCAATCGGGTCAAGAATCTAATTATATTCCAAACTTAAATACAGCTATCCAAGATGAAGCCGATATTATTTATGCAATTGGTTTTTCGTTAGAAGAAGCCTTAACTGAAATTGCTAGCCAAAATCCAGAACAAAATTTTGGTTTAGTAGATGGTGTAATTGATTTAGATAACGTTGTTTCGATTACTTTTGCTGATAACGAGGCTTCATATCTAGCCGGAGTAGCTGCTGCATTAACATCAAAAACAGGTAAGATTGGATTTGTTGGTGGGCTACAAGCACCGAGCATCCTTAAATTCCAAGCAGGTTATGAAGCAGGGGCAAAATCAGTAAACCCAGACATTCAAGTCGATGTTCAATTTGCTGAGTCATTCTCTGATGCTGGTGCAGCTCAACAGATCGCAAGTGCAATGTTCGCAAATGAAATTGATGTTATTTTCCACGCTGCTGGAAATGCAGGTAATGGTGTTAATACAGAAGCGCGTAACCAATTAGAAGCAGGAGCTAAAGAAGATATCTGGGTTATCGGTGCCGATCGTGACCAATCTGAAGAAGGCGAGTGGGATGGTGGAAACTTCATGCTTACTTCAACGCTTAAAGAACTAGGTCGTGCTATTGAAAACGAAAGTAATGACGTTATGGCTGGAAACTTCCATGGTGGAGAACACATCATCAGTAACCTTGAAAGTGGAGGAGTTGGAATTGTAGAATCTCGATTACCTGAAGCTGTTAAAGAAGCTGTTTTAGCTGCAAAAGAACAAATCATTTCAGGTGAAATTGAAGTTCCTGAGGCTCCTGTAAATTAATCTATCAAATTTAAATAAAATCAGTACCTTTTAATAGGGTGCTGATTTTTTTGTTTCAGAAATTTATTTATTCGATAGTAAATTATGATAGTATATATACGTATATTAAAAACAATTCAAAGAAGATTAGACAGGAAGTGTACAGAATGCAGGCAACTAGCTCCAATCGTAAATTATTTAAACGATTAACAATACGATTTATTATTGCAATAACCATAATATTATTTGTAATTTATGGCTTACCGCTTGTTTTTACCTATTTTTATCCATTTATCTTTGCGATTGCTATAGCAGCGATGGTCAATCCATTAGTTAATCGAATCAATAAATGGCTAAGTAATACTAAAATTAAAACATCTACATCTAGGAGTATTATAACGTTTATATTCACCATTTTAATTTTACTATCACTTATTTTATTTTCTTATCTAATCGTTTCAACATTACTAAAAGAAATTTTTGGTTTAGCAACAAGTATTCAAGAAAATTGGCCAGCAATCGTTCGTATGTTTGAAAATACAGAAAATTGGCTAATGCTTCAAATGAATTTATTACCTCCTGAAGCGATTGAAATTATCGAAGGAGTAATCGAAAATCTACTACTATTTCTTCGTACATTTAGTGGGAATCTACTAAATTATACGGTTACTTTCTCAGGTTTGTTTATTTCAAGTGCAGGTGCTTTAACCTTGAATTTAATAACGTTCTTTTTATCCTTATATTTTATTATGACAGACTTTGATTTGATTGTTACTCGTTTTAAAGAAAAAACGAATGATGGTATTTTAAATACACTCAGTTTGTTAAAGGATACGACCATTGTAGGTGTAGGAGGTTATTTGAAAACACAGTTATTATTAGCTTTATTAGCATTTATAGTCATGTTTATTTCCTTTACTTTGTATGGTCAAGAATATGCGTTAACGATTGCTATAATTCTAGCGATTATTGATGTGATTCCATTGATAGGTACAATTGCGATTTTACTTCCATGGGGGATTTTTGAATTCATTCTAAGTGATCCAAACTTTGGTATTTTTCTAATCATTCTAGGTGTTTGCTACTTTATACTTCGTCGTATGTTAGAACCCAAAATTATGGGGTCACAAACAGGGCTTCATCCTATATTTGCTTTAATTGGTATCTATGTTGGAATCCAATTTTCCGGAGCATGGGGCGCATTATTTGGACCACTAGTTATGGTTGTATTAATTGGTATTATCAAGTCTGGAATCTTAGACAACACATTTGCTGATATCAGTGAGCTTTACCATAAAATTTCCTTCGCATTATCAAAAAATGGTCAGTAGGGTTCCTATCTCTTAATTATTATGCTATAATAATTTTCAGGTAGGTGAGGCTACTTAAAGGATATGGGTTACTGCCGCAAAAAAGTGGAGACACTTTGCGCTGGCCAACAGTCTTTATCAACAACAAGGTTTAGACTAATGTAATTTCACCGCCTTTAAGAGCTAAAGCTCGAACGTCTAATATTTTTCGTTTGGATTCGACAGGTCTGCCTTCTTATTTAGGCAGACCTTTTTAATTTTTTAGGGGGTGTAATGTATAGAAGAGTCCAGTCGACCTCGAGACTGCCATAAAAGGGGAGGATAATAATATGAACACAACAAAGATCGTAGACAAAATGAAAACAATGACAGCTTTGGATAAAGCAGAATGGTTAGAAAAAGTTGCGGTAACAGAACGTGCGCAAATAATTAATTTAATGACTAAAGATGAATTGGCAGAAGTATTCCGTTTACTATCACCAGAAGCTCGGGAAGAGTTACTGAGAGCTCTAACTGATCCAGATATTGCAGAGTTAATTCAATTACAGGAATCAGATGACTTAGTAGATGCCTTACAAGAAATGCCGGCGAATTTAGTGATTAAATTACTTCAGTATGTACCAAATGAACGACGAGTACTCATTAATAAACTCTTACACTATCCTGAAGAAAGTGTTGGTAGTTTAATGAGTGTAGATTTTGTGACGGCTCATGAGGGGAGTACAAAAACAGAAATCCTTAATCACGTTCAACATTCAAGTGGAGGACCAGAACATTTAAACCAGATCTATATTATGGATAATAAACGCCATTTAATTGGTTTTGTTTATTTACTTGATTTAATAAAATCAAGTAATGAAAACATTGATGACTTTATTCAATATGCTGCTTTAAGTGTCCAAACAAATGATGACCAAGAGATCGCTTCTGATCTATTTATGAAGTACCAACTCATGTCATTACCAGTTGTGGATTCAGAAAACCGTTTGGTTGGAGTTCTTACCGCTGATGATATTTTCGAAGTTATTTCAGATGAAATTCACGAAGATTATACTCGACTATCTGGTGTTATAAAAGATGATGATGAGAAGAAAACTTATCTGGAACGATCAGTATGGTCTTTAACGAGAGAGCGAGTCAGTTGGCTACTATTCTTGATGGTTTCTGCAACACTAACGGCATACGTCATTCAAAGATACGAATCTGTATTAGCCACAAGTGTGGTATTAGCTGCTTACATTCCAATGTTAATGGATAGTGGTGGGAACTCAGGAACACAATCATCAACATTAATAACTCGCTCGTTGTCATTAAATGAAATAACAGCAGAAAGAATATGGGATGTCATTTGGAAAGAGACGAGAATCGGTTTGTTGACAGGTAGTATTCTAGCAGTCGTAAACTTTGCTCGAATTATTATTATGGATGATGTAGGATTACAAGTAGCTTTAACAGTTAGCTTTACTTTAATCTTCGTTGTAGTCTTATCAAAAGTACTTGGTGGAATCTTACCGATGTTAGCTGAGAAATTTAACCAAGATCCTGCAGTCATGGCTGGGCCAATGATTACAACAATTGTCGATACTTTCGCACTGATTATCTATTTCCAAATCGCCAGTCTATTATTAGGTCTGTAAATATATTTTAAAACTTCTATTTGGGTCGATTGACTCTTTTAGAAGTTTTTTTATTTTCACGTAAAAATAGTTAGTTTTCTTTTTCCTATCCTAATCATCACTAAAGGCCTTACATGAAAATTTCAATTAAAATAGTTAAGTATATCGCTTGGTTTTTAATCATATTATTGTTAAGTTGTTAGACGAATGCAATTTGATAAAAACAAAAATGTTTTAAAACTTTTTAATAAGAAGGAGTAAACAATTGACTACTAAGATTGAAGTCGAAAATTTAACAAAGATATTTGGTGAGAACCAAAAACAAGCATTAACGTTAACCAAAGAAGGAGTCAGCAAGAATGACATTTTAGATCAAACTGGTGCAACAGTCGGTGTCTATGAAGCAAACCTTTCAATTAATGAAGGAGAGATATTTGTCATTATGGGACTGTCCGGTTCAGGTAAGTCCACATTAGTTCGGATGTTGAATCGATTAATTGAGCCGACATCAGGTGCCGTAAAAATAGATGGAGAAGACATCATCCAGATGAATGAAAAACAATTAAGAGACGTTCGTCGTCAGAAGATTTCAATGGTCTTCCAGAATTTTGGGCTATTTCCACATAAGACTATACTAGAAAATACGGAGTACGGGTTAGAAGTACAAGGAATTGATAAGAAGGAACGTAAAGAAAGAGCAGAAAAAGCATTGGATAATGCAGGTCTACTGCCTTATAAAGACCAATACCCTGATCAGTTATCGGGTGGAATGCAACAACGTGTTGGTTTGGCTAGAGCTTTAGCAAATGATCCAGAAATTATTTTAATGGATGAGGCCTTCTCAGCACTTGATCCACTTATCAGAAGAGATATGCAAGATGAATTATTAGAGTTACAAAAAAATGAAAAACGTACAATTATTTTCATTACACATGATTTAAATGAATCACTTCGTTTAGGTGACCGAATTGCGATAATGAAAGATGGTCAAGTCGTTCAAGTCGATACAGGTGATGAAATTTTAATGAATCCAGCTAATGATTATGTTGAACGCTTCGTTGAAGATATTGATCGCTCATTGGTTTATACTGCTGAAAACATTATGTCTACGACTCCAGAATATATCATTCAAAGTGAAAACACTACGAAGTCAGCGTTGGAACACATGGAAGAAAAAGATATTTCAAACATTATTGTGGTTGATGAAACAATGACCCTACAAGGATACGTTGATCGAGAAGAAATAACGAGTGCAGTTATTGAAGGAAATATGGATATTCAGCAATATATTCATAAAGATATTCCAACTGTACGTCCAAAAACACTTGTCAAAAATCTCTATGACATTATTCATGATATCAACACACCAGTCGCAGTTATTGATACGAACCGTAAATTACTTGGTATCGTTGTTAGAGGTGCCGTGTTATCAGCTCTTTCTGAAGAAGGTAGAGATGACGTTTTAAATATTTAGTACCAAGTATTTCACTGATAAAAATAATAGAAACAAATTTGAAAGGAACACATTAAATGTTTGAATTACCTTTAAAACAATTACCCGTTTCAGAATTAGTAGAAAAAGCAACACAATGGTTGGTCGATTCATTTAGCGGATTCTTTGACTTTATTACTGTCTATGGATCTAGATTTATGACCAACTTTACGACTGTATTAAGTGCAATACCACCATTTTTATTTATTTTGCTAATTGCAGTGTTAGCCTATTTTGCGAATAATCGAAAAATGGGCTTACCTATCTTTACGCTTATTGGATTAGGTTACATTTTAAATCAAGGATTATGGTTGCAGTTAGTTGATACGATAGCTTTAATTGTAGTTGCAACTGTCGTAACAGTTATTATTGGTATTCCTATTGGGATATTATCAGCAAAAAATGACACGGCTAATGCAATTATACAACCAATACTTGACTTTATGCAGACGATGCCAGCGTTCGTTTATTTAATTCCAGCTGTAGCATTCTTTGGAATTGGAATGGTTCCAGGAATATTCGCATCTTTTATTTACGCATTAGCACCAACTGTTCGATTCACAAATTTAGGAATACGTGAAATTAATCCCGAATTAATTGAAGCTTCTGAGTCTTTTGGGAGCACGAATCGTCAAAAACTGTTTAAAGTAGAATTACCCTTAGCAAAAAATACCATTTTTGCTGGGATTAACCAAACAGTCATGTTAACTCTCTCGATGGTCGTTATCGCATCAATGATTGGGGCACCTGGTTTAGGTGGAAATGTTTTAACCGCATTACAACGTGCTCAAGTCGGAGAAGGATTTGTTTCAGGTTTAGCGATTGTTATACTTGCGGTTATTGTAGACCGCCTAACACAATCATTAGGCCGCGATAAGAGAGCTTAATCAATCGAGAAAGGAAAAATTATGTTTAAAAAAATTATACTAGGTATTTTAGCTTTATTGGGAATCGTATTAACCTTCGGAAGTGAAGGGGCATACGATACAACATTTAGTTTCGGTGGAGAACAAAAACCACGTATTACGTTGTCTCATACATCATGGGATGATGGGTTAGCAACTACGGCTGTTATTACGAATGTTTTAAGAGATGAAGGGTTTCACGTTTCAACAGTTCAACTTGATCCAGCCATTTTATTTAATTCACTGGCAACGGGTTCTTCGGATTTTTCAGTTTCACCATGGAGGTTATCTCATGGTAATTATATAGAAGAATACGAAGACCAAATTGATATTATAAGAGCTCATGCCGAAGGTGCAAAGAATGGTTTGACTGTTCCAGCTTATATGGAAGACGTTAATAGTATTGAAGATTTAACAGATGAAGCAAATCAAACGATTACCAGCATTGAACCGGGTGCATCTTTAATTGATCAAGCTAATGATATGCTAGATCTTTATGGAAATTTATCCGAATGGGATTTACAGGTTTCATCGACTGGTGCCATGTTAACGGCATTACGACAAGCATATGGTAACGAAGAAGAAATAGTTATTACGGCTTGGAGACCACATTGGATGTTTTCTGAGTTTGATTTAAAAATATTAGAAGACCCACTTGAGGCTTACGGAACAGGTGAGGAGCTCTTAACAATCGCTCGCCAAGGATTTAAAGAAGAAAATCCTCGTGCCTATGAAATTTTAGAGAACTTCTCATGGTCAGTGGAAGATATGCAACAAGTGATGCTCTATTTACAGGACGATTTATCTCCTGAAGCTGCCGCGAGAAAATGGATGGACGAAAATCCTGAACAAGTTAATGAATGGAAACGAACAACTGAAGAATAAATTTAAAGAGGTAGTGCTGAAACTTAGCGTTTCGCACTGCCTTTTGACTATTACTTTATTCTTTTATTAACTATCGTTTTTGCATTTTTATTCTTATCATGTTTAATTAATTCCTATTGAGATTTTATTATATTTACGGAGGTTTTTTGTCAAATGGAAGAAGAATATCCAAACAATCAAAAAGGTTTTTTAAATAGAATAGAAAAAATTGGGAATAAGCTACCTCATCCCGTTATCTTATTTGTTATATTAGCATTTATAGTGATCATTATTTCAGAAATTGCTTTTAGATTAGATTTATCCGCTGTTTATTTTGATTCTCAAACAGCCGAAAATGTAACAGTTTACGCCAATTAACTAATGAATAAAGAGGGGATTCGTTACATTTTTAATAGTTCCATCACTAATTTTACAGGTTTTGCACCACTTGGAACAGTTCTTTTTACGATGTTAGGTGTTGGTGTAGCAGAGTCAACAGGACTTATTAGTACAGGTTTAAAACGGTTAATCCAGTCTGTACCAGATAGCTTGTTAACAATGGTGGTTGTCTTTGCTGGTGTAATGTCTAGTATAGCTTCTGACGCAGGATATGTTGTCGTTATTCCTCTTGGAGCAATTGTATTTGCTAGTAGCTGGGCGCCATCCAATCGCCGGTTTAGCTGCAGCTTTTGCGGGTGTATCTTGTGGTTTCTCGGCTAACTTATTGATTGGGCCAAATGATGCCTTGCTAACGGGTATTACAAATGCCGCACTAGCAAGTTCAGGTATTAATTATGAAATAGCGATTACAGGGAACTGGTATTTTATGATTGCTTCAACATTCCTTTTAACGATTATCGGTTCGGTTGTAACGCATAAAATTACCGAGCCAAGACTAGGAAATTATGTGGGAGATTATATTGAAGAAAACAAACCCCTTACGAAACTTGAATCAAAAGGTTTAAGAAATGCTTTTATTTCATTAATAATTTTTATAGGTATTTTAGCCATTATGTTAGTTCCTGAAAATGGTGCTCTTCGTTCATTGGATCCCGAAACAGGAGCGATGACTATTACAGAATTTATGAATAACGGTTTTATTTTTGCAATTTTCTTATTATTCCTAATACCTGGAGCTGTATATGGTGTGACAGTTGGGGATATTAAAAACTCTTCAGACTTAGTTGAAGGAATGACTGAAGCCATGAAATCAATGGCTGGCTATATTGTCCTGGCATTCTTCGCAGCACAATTTATTAACTATTTTTCATTTACAAATTTAGGAACGATCTTATCTGTTAATGGTGCGAAATTCCTAGAGTCCATTAGTTTCACAGGATTCCCATTAATTATTGCCTTTATTATATTAGCGATGTTCTTGGACTTATTCCTTGGATCAGCATCAGCTAAGTGGGCAATTATGGCACCTATTTTTGTGCCTATGTTATTCCAATTAGGATTAACACCTGAATTAACGCAAGCTGCTTATCGTATTGCTGATTCAGTCGTAAATGTTATTACTCCTTTAATGAGTTACTTTGCGATGGTGCTTGTCTTTATGAAGCGTTATGACAAGAAGAGTGGTTTAGGGACGTTAATTTCAACTATGCTACCGTACTCTATGAGTTTCTTCCTTGGTTGGGTATTATTATTAGCTATTTGGTACTTCTTTAATATTCACCTAGGTCCTGGCGCACCCATTACATTTTAAGAGGTATTTCTGAAATTGGTATTTACTCTTTAAATCAGAAATAAGTATGGTATACTGAATATTGTCAATTAAATAAATGGGGAGCTTTTGGCTGAGAAAGGTAAGACCTGACCCAAAACCTGATCTAGGTAATGCTAGCGTAGGGAATTCACTAAACTATTTAAAAATAGTTCTAGTTAATTAGCTATTAGAGACTCTCTAGATTATTTTCTAGGGAGTTTTTTTATTTACAAGAGGAAGATTTAATTTAAATAGCTAATATTTGGTCTATTATATCGACACTCAATAAAAAGCCTTTATTTAAAAAATCTAAAGGAGATTATTATGCGTTCAAATCGATTACAAATTTTAATGGAAGTTGCTATTTTTGCGGTGATTGCTTTAATATTGGATTTATTTATTCCTTCAATTGGGCCTTTGAAAATTGATGTTAAAATGATACCAATTGTTATTGTTGCTTTAAGGCGAGGATTAATACCGGGAATATTATCTGGATTCCTATGGGGATTCTTACAATTTATTATGGGTGATGCGCAAATATTAACGTTATTCCAGTTCGTTTTAGAATATTTTGTTGCATTCGCAATGGTTGGTTTTGCTGGTATAACGTCTAAACCATTACAAAAGGCATTAAGAGCGGACCCGGATAATCTTGGCAAACAAATATTACTGGCAACTTCTGGATTAATACTTGGATCTGGCCTACGTTACGTAATTCATTTTCTAGCTGGTTTCATATTCTGGGGGCACTATGCTCCTGAAGGACAGGGTGCAGTATTTTACTCACTTGCAGTGAATGGGACGGCATTCATTTCAGAAACATTAACTTGTATAGTAGTCATTGTTTTTCTGTCGACTTCATATAAAAGAATCATCAAAATTGCTTAATCATCTACTTAAACAGCTCACAATGCAGGAGCTGTTTTTTTATTTAAATAATGATATAAGACAAATTTATGATATAATTTAAGTGAATATAATCACATTTGAGAGAGGAGGAAACAAAGTGACTTCAACTTTAGAGATGAGATTAGGGATTCTCCCAGTAGAAGAGGCTATTGCTATTTTTGAAAACCATTTTCCAAACAGCGATTGGAATAAACTGCAAATTGAACATGAAGGACCTTTTTATAAGTATGAAATGGTGGGAAATGACGGAACACATCGAAATACATTAGAAATTAACGCTCATACAGGAAAAATCTTAAAAGATAAGCAGAAGCCACTGAAACCAAAAGCACAAGATCCGATAAGACGTGAAAGAAAAAAACTAAATATGAGTCAACAAATGTCGCTAACTACGATTAATGATATTGCCCAAAAGCAATTAGCAGATGCTAGACCATTTCAATGGGAGCTTGATCGCCAAAAGAATCGAACAGTGTGGAAAATTGAATTTTCGGATACTTTAGGTGAGCAGATTACAGAGTATAAAATTGATGCTCAAGATGGTACGATTGTTCAAATAAAGTTAAAAAATTAGGTAATCAAACAAAAATAAGTTAACATTTAAGTATCAGAGATTTTCTGTTCATTTACACACTCTTACTATTTTGTAGAATAGATGGATGATTAAAATAATGAAAAAGAGAAGAGGAATATATGGATATCTTTAGTGCAGTTGTTATGGTTGGGTTTATATTAATTATTATTGTTTATTTGAATAATACCAGAGAAATTATTATTCCTACTAATAAATCGAAACTTGAAATTATAACGATAATTGCAAGTATGATTATCACTTTATTTATTACCTTCTATTATGGTAGTGAATTATTTCATTACTTAATTGGTTTGTTAGGAATGAGTATACTCGC
>CAZTXI010000005.1:21910-24678 GCA_964617265.1 uncultured Carnobacteriaceae bacterium
AAAATATGGCGTTGGGGCCATTATCATAATTTTATTTTGGGGGAAAGAAATGGATATACAGCAAATGTTATTTGAGTTTATTGGGGGCCTTGGGATTTTCCTATTTGGTTTAAATTTTATGGGAGATGGACTTCAAAAAGCCGCAGGTGATAATTTAAGAAATATTTTAAATACATTTACTTCTACACCCATACGTGCAATATTGGCCGGAACAATCGTAACGGTGCTAATTCAAAGTAGTTCTGGGACGACAGTTCTTACAGTAGGTTTAGTTAGTGCTGGTTTTATGTCATTAAAGCAAGCTATCGGTGTAATAATGGGAGCAAACATCGGAACAACCATTACAGCTTTTATTATTGGTTTAAATATAGGTGCTTATGCATTACCGATCATTGGTATTGGATCACTGATTATTTTCTTTACGAAGAATAAATTCGCCGAAAATATAGGTAAAATCATTTTTGGTTTTGGAGCGCTATTCCTAGGGCTAAATCTTATGGGAGATTCAATGGCTCCATTAGAATTACTACCACAATTTCGCCAGTTAATGCTTCAGTTATCTGATAATCCTATCTTAGGTGTAGTAGCAGGTACAGTCTCAACATTAGTTGTCCAAAGTTCTAGTGCAATGATTGGACTTGTTCAAGAGATGTATACACACGGGGCAATGGAATTAGAAGCAGCTTTACCATTATTATTTGGTAGTAATATTGGTACGACAATTACAGCTATCTTAGCAGCAATTGGTACGAGTATTGTTGCAAAAAGAACGGCCGCTTCACACGTTATCTTTAACTTAGTCGGTACGATATTAGTTATGTTAGTATTTAACCCATTCGTATCATTAGTTACATTCCTTTCTACTGCATTGAACTTAAACCCAGCTATGCAATTAGCGTTTGCTCACGGTATTTTTAACGTAATCAACGTACTCATTCAAATGTGGTTTATCAAACAAATCGCAGACTTGGTAACGATAATTGTCCCAGGTGAAATTGAGATTACAGGTTATGACGAGTCTCGTTTAGATCATAGCTTAATTCAAGCATCTCCAACGATGGCATTGAACCAAGTTAAATCTGAAATTATTCATATGGGTGAAGTTGTAATGGAAGAAGTTAATACGGTATTTAGTTATATGGAAAATCGACGTGAAGATGATTTTGAAAAAGCAAATACCCTTGAAGAAAAAATTAATGAAATGGACATTAAATTAACAGAATATTTAATGTTAATTTCTACAGAAGAAATGCCCGAAAAGAGCTCGCAGGAACATACTAGTTTAGTAGAAGTTATGAAATATCTTGAGCGTATTGGTGACCATGGTGCAAGTATTCTAACGAATATTAGAGAAGGTAACGAATTAGCTAAACAAACTACAAAGTCTGGGGAAACAGTTCCTTATCTATACGATGAGGATGTCGTACGTATGTTTAAACTGATCCAGGAGAATATTGCAGAAGCTGTTGAATCGTTTACTTCAAACAACCATGAATTAGCGAATAAAGTCCTTGTTCGTGAACAAGAAATTAACGATTTAGAAGAAGAACTTCGTCATAAATACATTGGTTTATTGAATAAAGGAATTGGTCGTCCATCAGATGGTATTATGTTAGTAGATATTGTTTCAAGTTTGGAGCGAATGAGTGACCACTCAGTAAGAATCGCAAAACATACAATTGGTTACCGCTACCCATTCCAACATGAAGAAACAGCTTTAACAAAGAGCACGTT
Source organism: uncultured Carnobacteriaceae bacterium (assembly GCA_964617265.1). Taxonomy (GTDB): domain Bacteria; phylum Bacillota; class Bacilli; order Lactobacillales; family Carnobacteriaceae_A; genus Atopostipes. The sequence goes on from CAZTXI010000005.1 coordinate 23,645, forward strand.
ATAATTAACAAAAAACCTTAAAAGAACAGTCATCTGACTGTTCTTTTTTATACCTAAATAGCTAATTTTTCATGTATACTTGAAAAAGAGAATAATTTTTGAAATAGGGAGATGTTATAGTTGTCTTTAAAATTAGTAGCAATTGACTTAGATGCCACACTACTTCGTGATGATAAAACATATGATATGGAACGCTTTGATTATTTAGTTGATGAACTAACTAAACAAGATGTTACATTTATGATTGCAAGTGGGAACGAAAATAAAAGAATTCGAAATTATTTGTCTGCAGATACACTAAGCAAAGTTTATGTGGCGGGTAATAATGGAAATCAAGTTGAATTTAATGGGAAGCATATCCATGCGAATAATTTCAGTAAAGAAACTTTACTAGAAATTGCAGAAATAATTGAAACAGACCCTGATTGTCAGATGATGTTGAATACGGAAAATTATACATTTTCAACATATATTAGTGAGAAAGATAAAGACTATATCAATCTTTATTATGAAGATATTCATATGCTGGACTCATATGAGGATTTACCAAATGAAGAAGTGCCGATTAAAGTTGCCATTCTTTCTTCAAAACCATTAGATGAGACAAAACAAATGGCCGATAAAATTAATTCTACTATTAATGGTGTAGCAGCTGTAACTTCAGGTGGTGGCTGGTTTGATATATATCACGAAGAAGGTGGAAAAGGGTCAGCCGTAAAATGGGTACAGGATAGTCAGAATATTCAACCAGATGAATCTATGGCTTTTGGCGACAGTTTAAATGATAGTACTATGATGCCTTTAGTTCATTATTCGATTACAATGAATAATGCTGACGATGAGTTTAAAGCTTTTTGTAATTATGAAATTGGATCAAATCAAGAACAAGCCGTTATTGAAATATTAGAAAGTATCGCAAAAGAGAGTAACTTAGATTTTATGGAAAAATTTAAACGAATTTAATTTAATGAAGTTTAGCAGATTATTCTATTGAATAGTCTGCTTTTTTAATTCTCATAATTTACTAATGTACA
>CAZTXI010000005.1:24778-26322 GCA_964617265.1 uncultured Carnobacteriaceae bacterium
TGTTGACATCTAAAAAAATATTGGTATGATATTAAATAATAAATCGGAGGAGGGAAAGAAATGATTAAGAATAAACAAAGGTTAACGGTATTGTTTGCTGCTTCAGCATTGTTATTAGCAGCGTGTGGTTCAGATGGTGATAGTGCAGGTGGCGATGACACTTCCGTGTTAAGAGTAGCGAACGGTGCTGACCCAGTTACATTTGATATTCAGGCAACGAACGATCAAGCAACAACTCGTATCGCAAAACAAATTTATGAGACCCTTATTTTCCAAACAAATGATTTAGAGCTTGTTCCAGGATTAGCAACAGAATGGGAAGAAGTAGAAGAGAACTTATATGAATTTAAATTACGTGAAGATGTTACTTTCCATAATGGGGAGCCATTTACAGCAGAGGACGTTGAATTTACTTTAAGACGTGCTGTTGATTCACCAACAATTGGACACATTGTTGGATCAATTGACCCAGATACAATTGAAGTTGTAGATTCGCATACAATCCGTGTTGGAACTTCTGATACGTTTGGGCCTTTCTTAACTCACTTAGCTCACCCGGCTGTAGCAATTTTAAACAAAAAAGCCGTTGAAGAAGCTGGTGAAGATTACGGAACGCTTGCTGCAGTAGGTACTGGGCCATTTGAATTTGAAGAGTGGGTTTCAGGCTCATCTGTGACAGCTAACCGCTATGAAGATTACTGGGGTGAGGCTCCAGAACTTAGCCGTATTGAATTTAATACAGTTGCTGACCCGAGTGTACGTTTAATCGAGTTAGAGAGTGGTTCAGTTGATATTGCCTATGACATTTCTCCTTCTGATATGCCAGCAGTTGATGAAAATGACGAATTAACATTAATTAATACACCAAACTTAGGTGCTGAGTATTTAGGATTAAGCTTAAATAACGATACACCTTTACGCGATGTAAAAGTTCGTCAAGCAGTTGCGCATGCAATTGACGTTGCAGCAATTATCGACACAGTTTATATGGGTGTTGGTGATCGTATGTCTGGTCCGATTAACGATTTAGTCTTTGGATATAACGATGAATTAGATCCAATCGATTACGACTTAGATGTAGCGCGTGATCTACTAACAGAAGCAGGTTACGAAGGTGGCGGATTTACACTGAACTTATACGTTGGAGATAACAGTCAAGAACGTATTCGTGTATCACAAGTAGTTGCTGAAGCATTAGCTCAAATCGGTATTACAGTTGAAGTTACTCAAATGGAGTGGGGTGCATACCTTGATGCAGCTGCAGTAGGTGAGCCAGATATGTTCTTATTAGGCTGGACAACAGTTACAACAGATGCTGACTACGGATTATATCCATTATTCCATTCAAATAGTTTCGGTGAAGCTGGAAACAGAACGTTCTATGCAAATGATCGTGTAGATGAGTTATTAGACTTAGGTCGTTACACATCTGATCAAGGTGAACGTGAAGACTATTATAAAGAAGTACAAGAAATTTTACATGAGGAATTACCTTGGGTCTTCTTACAAACACGCGAAAACGTAACAGGTATTAGTAATCGAGT
>CAZTXI010000006.1:0-5539 GCA_964617265.1 uncultured Carnobacteriaceae bacterium
ATCTTTTTGAAATCTAATTTATAAACAAATAATACGTTATATATTTCTTTAATAACGGCTGTGATAATAATAAACACACCCCATAGCTCGACAAGAATAATTAATAAGTCAACTAAATCAAATAAGAAATGGTGTAAAATTGTTGTAATTTCAGGCATTGAATGAACTCCTTTCGCTTGAGTTTAACGCCGTAAATAAAGTACTAAAATAAAGAATAGAAAGAAACTACTAAGAACAAGTGAATCATTTTTATGCCATTTGAGTTCGCGGTACTTACTTCGCCCCTCGCCACCTTGGTAATCTCGGGCCTCCATTGCAGTAGCCAATTCAATCGCTCGATCAAATGAGCGGTTAAATAAAGGAACCAGGAGTGGAACCAAGTTTTGAATTTTTTCAGTAACTGTACCTTCGGTGAAATCCATTCCCCGGGCACGTTGAGCATCCATAATTTTTTCTGCTTCATCCATAAGAGTCGGAACAAATCGCATACCAATCGATAGCATTAAAGCTAAATCAGATACAGGCAAGCCTAATTTTTTCAGCGGAGTTAAAAAGTATTCAATCGCATCCGTTAAACGTAGAGCTTCAGTTGTTAAAGTAAGCAATATCGACATAAATATAATCAGCACAAATCGTAAAAATACAAGGACACCATTCGTTATCCCTTCTTTTGAAATGGAAATAATGCCAAACTCAAAATAAGTTGTAATCCCAGGTGTAAAAATCATTTGTAAAACAGAAGTGAAAACAAATAACCAGAACATTGGTTTAACACCTCTTATAAATTGTTCCATAGGCACGTTTGATAAATAAATCCCCAATAAGACAATTAGAGCCATAACCAAATACGTTGTTAGGTTATTCGCAAAAAAGATAATAACAATATAAAAAATAGTTGCCAATAGTTTTGCACGAGGATCTAATCGATGAACAAATGAATCATAGGGTAAATAGCGTCCGATAATCATTTTATTCTTCATATCGGTCCTCCTTTAAGTCCCTAATATACTGTTTAAGGCTTAAGGCTAAATCATCGGTTGTCAAAGCTAATTCCGGCAGCTTCCAACCATATTTTTCTTCTAAAGCAATTTGGAAAGCAACGGTATGTGGAACATGTAAATCATTTTCAGCTAGTAACTTCGTATCCGAAAATATTTCACGAGGAGTTCCTTGCTTCGCTACAGCGCCTTCTTTCATTACAATCACATCATCCGCATATTCAGCGACTTGCTCCATCTGATGAGTAACCATAATAATTGTTGTATTTTGTTCTGTATTTAGACGGTAAAACATATCCATAATTTCAGCTTGTCCTCTTGGGTCCAAACCGGCTGTTGGCTCATCTAGAACGAGAATTTCTGGTTCTAGAGCTAACACACCTGCAATCGCAACTCGTCGCTGTTGCCCACCAGATAAATCAAATGGCGACTGTTCTAAAAATGATGCATCTAATCCAACCATTTCTAAAGCTCTCTCTGCAATAAGCAAAGCATTATCTGGTTTCACACCATAATTTTTTGGGCCAAACATCACATCTTCTTTAATCGTTTGCCCAAAGAGTTGTGCCTCTGGAAATTGGAAGACCGTTCCAACTTTTTTACGCAAAGCTTTTAGCTGTTTGTTTCCAGTAGTCGGAGTAATCGATCGATTCCCTATACGGACAACTCCTTGCGTTGGTTTAAGTAGGGCATTTAAGTGTTGTACTAAAGTTGACTTACCACTACCGGTTTTACCAATAATCGCCGTAAATTTCTGCGGCTGAATGGTTAAATCGATATTTTTTAAAGCAGTATGCTGAATCGGCGTACCTGCTTCATAAGTATAACTTACATCTTTGAATTGTATGTCCATAGCCACTCCATCATTCTCTCATCTGTTAGATAATCTTTTGGAACAGGGAATCCCACTCTAGCCAGAGACGCTTTTAGCGTTTCAGAAAAAGGAACTTCTAGACCTAAGTCAATTAACCTCTCGCCATAAGCAAATATTTCTTCCGGTGTTCCACTGGTGATGATTTTTCCGTTATCCATCACAATAATTCGGTCACTCTCTAAAGCCTCGTTAATATCATGTGTAATTGAAATAATCGTTAAATCATCATGTTGTTTAATTTCTTTCATTGTTTCAAAAACCATTTCACGACCTTTGGGATCAAGCATACTCGTTGCTTCGTCCAATACAATAATCTCTGGTCTGGAAGCAATCACTCCAGCAATCGCTGCGCGTTGCTTCTGCCCACCAGATAAATTCGCCGGTTGACGATCCGCTAGGTCCCACATATCCACTCGTTGCAGGGCATCTTTTACACGCTTTTTCATTTCAGCACGTGGCATACCGATGTTCTCTAAACCGAATGCGACATCATCTTCAACCGTCGCACCAACGAATTGGTTTTCCGGATTTTGAAATACCATCCCGATTTTACGACGAACAGCCCACAAGTTTTTTTCATTCATTTCGGTGCCATTGATGACAATTTTACCGTCATTTGGTATAACCAGACCATTCATAGCCTTTGTCAGGGTGGATTTGCCCGAACCGTTTGGACCAATTAACGTGACCCATTCACCTTGTTGAATCGATAAATTCACGTGATTCAAGACGAAATCCGCATTTTCCTCCGTATAGCGAAAAGAAACATCCGTCATCTCGATTATATTTTTAGTCATTTTCTCTCCACTCGTTTCTGTTAGAATCTTGTCTATAATAGCAGAATTCAAGCCTTTCTTCAAAGCTTTTCAGCCCTTTTGTGAAATGAAAATCAAAGAATTTGTCTACTGATAAAAGAAGTAAATATAATCCGGGAATTATATTTTTATGAAAAAGATAAAAAAACATTTGACACTTCAAAAGTAAAGTGGTAAAGTTTTTAGCAAGTTGAAACAAGAACAACACATTTAAATAATAAGGTCATTGATTAAGAGAGTAAATTATATTTTTTCCCAGCGAAGCAGGGTAGAGTGGAAGCCTGCAGTAAATTTATAATTGAACCGCACTTATGAGACTGGTTAGGTTGCCTAGCCCCGCTATCTAGCGGTTAAAAAAAGAGTGAATTAAAAACATACATAAACGTTAAATTAAATTAACGCGGTGTTACGTGGAGATTCATTAGAGTGGTACCGTGGGATAAAAGTCTCGCCTCTATGTCGTAGGACATAAGGCGGGGCTTTTTTGTTTTAATAAAGTAAATGATGAATCGAGTGAGGAGAAAGAAAAATGGGAAATGTAAATATAGATTTTGGTCGAGTATGGGAATGGATGCCAACCTTCTTTGAAGGAACAATGGTTACAATTGTATTATCACTATCTACAGTTTTTATTGGAAGTTTAATTGGATTAGTTGTTGTGTTAATGAAAATGTCGAACGCTAAACCGCTTAACATCATCGCAAATCTTTATACAAACGTTGTACGTGGAACACCGATGTTACTTCAATTATTTATTTGGCTATATGGTTTACCAATGTTAGGAATTAGTTTCAGTGGTTTAAGTTTCTTAGGTGGAACATATGGATCACGTGAATTTATCACTGCAATCGTCGCATTGGCAATCAACTCAGGTGCCTATGTAAGTGAAGTGTTACGTGGTGGATTAGAAGCAGTCGATAAAGGTCAAACAGAAGCTGGTCGTGCATTAGGATTAAGTAAACGTGAAACAATGTTCTCAATCATTATTCCACAAGCGATTCGAACAGTTTTACCTGGATTAGGAAATGAATTTATTACAATGATTAAAGAATCATCAATTGTTTCAACGGTTGGAGTATTCGATGTCATGTATACAAGCAATATTGTTAAAGCATCAACTTACTCGATCTTTGAACCACTAATTGTCGTTGGAGTAATCTATTTCATCTTAACGTACTCATTAAGTGCATTGATGAAAAATCTAGAAAAGAGGTTAAATACGTATGCTTAAAGTAACTGATTTACGAAAAAATTATGGTGATAACGAAGTATTAAAAGGCATGAACATCGAAATTGAAAAAGGTGAAGTTGTAGCAATTATTGGACCTTCTGGATCAGGGAAATCAACTTTCTTACGTTGTATGAACTTGATGGAAACTCCAACAAGTGGTGAAATTTTATTTAAAGGTCAATTACTAAACGACCCTAAAATGAAAGAAGCCGAAATCGATAAAATGCGTGAAAATATCGGAATGGTTTTTCAACAATTTAACCTATTTCCACATTTAACGGTATTAGACAATATCACTCTAGCACCGATGAAACGTAAAAATATGAGTAAAGAAGAAGCCGAAAAAATTGGTGAAGGCTTACTCGTCAAAGTAGGCTTACTGGATAAAAAAGATGCTTATCCAAACAACTTATCGGGTGGACAAAAACAGCGTGTAGCCATTGCCCGTGCATTAGCAATGAACCCAGAATTTATGCTGTTTGATGAACCAACATCGGCACTAGATCCAGAGATGGTAAAAGAAGTACTATTAGTTATTCAAGATTTAGTTGAAGACGATATGACTTTAGCGATTGTAACGCATGAAATGAACTTCGCTAAAAATGTCGCATCTCGTGTATTATTTATTGATAACGGAGTAATCGTCGAAGAAGGTACACCAGAAGAATTATTCAATAACCCACAGAATCAACGAACAAAAGAGTTCTTAGATCAAATCAACTACTAAATTGTAAAAGGAGAGAGTCAAAATGAAAAATGTTAAAAATATTGTATTATCTGCTTTAATGGTATTGGTTGCTGTTGTATTAATCGCTTGTGGAAATTCAGAAGGTACAGATAGTAAAGATGCTTTAGCTCAAATTCAAGAAAAAGGTGAATTAAACGTTGGGACATCACCAGACTATCCACCAATGGAATTTTATATTTTAGATGATAATGGAGATCGTAAAATTGTTGGTAGTGACATTGCGTTAGCAGAAGCAATTGCTGAAGAAATTGGTGTGGAATTAAACATCACAACAACTGATTTTGACGGAGTTATCGCAAACGTACAATCTGGTTCAGTTGATTTAGGAATTTCAGGATTCACATTCACTGAACGTCGTGCAGAAGTTATGCAATTCTCAGAAGGTTACTTACAAGAATCAGAATTAGGTTTCCAAGGAATTATGATGAGACAAGAAACAGCCGATCAATTTAATTCATTAGCTGACATTGAAGAAGCAAACTTAGTATTAGGTGCGCAAGCTGGATCGATTCAACAAGAATTAGCAAATGGTTTAACAGAAACGTCAAACGTTAAACAATACGGAACATTAGATGTTGGATTAGCCGCTTTAAACGAAGGTGATATTGACGGAATGATTGTTTCAACATCATCTGCAGAACCAATGTTAGCTACTTTCCCGAGCTTAGTGATTTTACCGAAAGAAAACTTTGACTTAGACCCAGAGCGTTTATACAGTACAAACAGTGTAGCGATCCCAATGGGAGACCAATACGCATCATTATTAGAAGTGGTTAACAAAGTAATTACTGAAAACAAAGAAAACGGCAATATTGAAAAATGGCATGCTGAAGCTGTTGAATTATCAAGACAAGCTGTAGAATAAAATTCTTT
>CAZTXI010000006.1:5639-14099 GCA_964617265.1 uncultured Carnobacteriaceae bacterium
TGTAGAATAAAATTCTTTAATGAAATAAGAAGTCGAGAGGGGATTCATTATGAAAGCAGAAGAAATCATTCAAACATCGGTCGAGCAACACCTCGACGCTTATATGGAAATTGCTCAAACTCTTTATGACAATCCAGAAATTGGGAATGAAGAATTCGAGTCAATGAAACTTTTAGTGAACTATCTAGAGCAAGCTGGTTTTGAAACACAATCAGGTTACGTAGTACCGACTGGTTTCTTGGGCACATATGATACAAACAAACCTGGCCCTACTATTGCTTTCATGTGTGAATACGATGCCTTACCAGAAATCGGACATGGTTGTGGACACAACTTAATCGCCGCAATTGGTGTTGCAGCCGGAGAAGCGTTAAAAGCTGTGATTGATCAATATGGTGGAAAAGTTTTAGTGGTTGGAACACCTGCTGAAGAAAACTTTGGTGGAAAAGTTTCGATGGCAGATGCCGGTGTATTTGATGATGTAGATGTTGCTTTAATGGTACATCCTGGTAGTGAAAATGGTGTCGGTTCCCGCTCAAGCGCACTTGTACCAGTGAAATTTGAGTTCCACGGAAAGAGTGCTCATGCTGCAGCGAGTCCTTGGGATGGCATTTCGGCTCTAGATTCTGCCGTGATGAGTTACATGCAGATCAACTTACTACGTCAAATGGCGAAGCCTTTCACAACGATTCATGGTGTCATTAAAGACGGTGGTGAAGCAGCGAACGTAATCCCTGACTATGCATCGCTAGAATATTACTTCCGTGCACCAACAATGTCTTACGCACGTGAAATGAGTCAAAAAGCGATTGAAATGGTTAAGGCAATCAGCCAAGCGAATGGCACAACGGTTGATATTTCAGAATACGAATGTGCTTATGAAGATACGGTTATTAATTATAAGTTAGCCGATATCTTAACTGAAAAATATCAAGCCATCGGTGTTGAAAATATCCAACCTGTTGATGAAGTCACAGGCGGATCAACTGACGTTGGAGCAGTATCTTACAAGTGCCCAACGATTCAAGGGAATATTAAGATTATGCCAGATACTGTTGGAGCGCATACGCGTGAAATGGCTGCTGCAACGCTAACAGATGCCGGTAAAAATGGACTAGTAAAAGGTGCACAAGGCATTGCCCTTACAGCACTTGCTTTATTAGAAAATCCAGCATTATTAGCAGAAGTAAAAGCAGAACAAGAAAAAACATTAGCAGAAATTTAATCCAAAAAGCGAGAAGCGACCTGTCATACAGGTATCGCTTCTTGCTTTTTTCTTTCAGAAACATAAGCTCCATTGGGAATTAGATTACTTCCAAAGAAGTTCATGCTAAAATAAACTAGAACACAATCAGGAGGGATAGAATGTATAAACTAATAGCTTGTGACTTAGACGAAACATTACTTTCTTTAGATAATTCAGTTTCACAAAAAAATATTGAAGCCATTCAAGAAGCGGATAAACTTGGTGTGAAATTTGTTTTATCAACAGGACGTGGCTATGCAACTGTACAGAAAACATTAAAAGAAATTGGATTGCATGATAAAGCAGCAGAGTATGTTATCACATTCAACGGGGGAGCAGTTGTTGAGAATAAAGACAACCAAATTTTATATTTCAAGCCCATTTCATTCGACTTTGCTTCTACCATGTATAAAAAAGGTTTAGAATATAACATTGGTATGCATGTGTACACGAAAGAAGAAGTGTATGTGTATAACTTAATAGAAGAAGAGCGTAAGCATTTAGAAACTAAAATGGAAGTAATTGAGATTTTTGAAGATAATATCGATTTCTTAAAAGACCAAGATATTGTTAAAATCCTCTACATGAATACAGATGTGCCTTATCTAAATAAAATTGAAAAAGAAGTGGCACATTTAACAGAAGAAAGTGATGTAAGCTATTCAAGTAATCGCTACTTAGAATTTAATGCAAAAGGTGTTAATAAAGGAACGGCTTTGATTTTCTTAGCTAATTATTTAGGGATTGATATTAGTGAAACCATTGCGATTGGTGATAACTACAATGACTTAAGTATGTTAGAGCAAGCCGGACTATCTGTAGGAGTTCAAAATATGGTTCCCGCATTAAAAGAAAAAATGGATTATATTTCTAAAGCATCACATGAAGAAGACGCCATTCATGAAGTAATTGATAAATTTGTTTTAAATCCAGAGGAATAGTCTTGGGCGTCAAAATTGCTCGATAGCACAGCCTGCGTTAAAATAGAGCTACGATAAAAATATGTAGGAGGAAGTTCAATGACTAACACAGTAGCACCACTTTTAGATATTGTATTGGAATGTCAAAAAGCTTGTAATAACTGTTTTTACGCTTGTCTCAAAGAAGAAGACCATGTTAAACACATGACCGAATGTATTCGATTGGATCGTGAATGTGCCGATTTATGTGGGCTAGTTTTAGATTTTTCACAAAGAGAAAGTGCCTTACTACCTGAAATATTAGAACTTTGCGCAAAAGCTTGTGATGCTTGCGCAGCTGAATGTGAAACACATGATATGGATCACTGCCAACGTTGTGCCAAAGCCTGTAGAACATGTGCAGAAGCTTGTCGTGCATATATTACTCAACTATAAGTTTAAAATAAAAAAAGCCATTCCCTTATCTAACATGAGGAGAATGGCTTTTTTAGCTTAGACATATTGATTAACAAATTCAAAAACTCTTTCATAATAACGGATTGGTTCAGCATATTTAGCTTCAGCGTGTCCACCTGATTCGATGACATAAGATTCTTTATGGCCATGTACTTTAGCTTCATACAATTCATGCATCATATACAGCGGGACGAAATCATCATCAACCGTATGAATAAATAATATTGGTAAGGTACTTTTGGCTACAAAATCTACAACCCGACCATCTTTGAAATTATAACCCGCTTTAAACTGGCTCATAATCTGTGCCATATGAATAATTGGAAACGCTGGTAAATTAAAGCGCATTTTTAATTCAGAGGCAAAAACATCCCTTACACCGGAAAAAGCACAATCACTAACGATTGCTTTAACTTGTTTTGGTAATTTCAAACCAGAGGCCATTAAAACTGTCGCGCCACCCATTGAAGTCCCGTGATAAATAATTTCACTATCAGGGTATTTCTCCACTAAAGCTTCCGTCCATGAAACTAAATCATCTTTATCTAAATAACCCATACCAATATATTCGCCCTCACTTTTACCATGAGCACGTAGACTAATCGTTAAAACATTAAATCCTTGTTCATAGAAATGACGGCCAATTAGCAAGGTTTCACCTTCACCAGATTGGTAACCATGACAGGCAATCACCCAGCGGTTTGTGGGTTCTTCTTGTAAGAAAGCATGTCCACCTAATCGTAAGCCATCATGCGATTGAATGGAGACTTCACGGTTTTCAAAATCCATTTCATCCATCCAAGCATCTCGTAAAATAATATCTTTAACCATGTTTTCTTCCAGACGAAGTTCCTCAGCATCAACCTCTTCATCCATCGGAACAGCCAGAGTGCCTTTTACTTTACGATTTTGAGCGCCACTATTTGGCACTAGAGCGTAACGGACAAAATAACTACCAACGAAATAGGTCGTTAAAGCAATTAACAGTAATGTGATTAAAATAAATTTCATCATTCGATTCTCCATTCAAAATATCACATTCTATTATATCGAATCCATTCATTGATAGCATCCTTTTTTAAGATTAAAATGAAACTTTATCTTGTCTTAACACTATCTTTAGAAAGAGTGCTTTGGTAGAATATCATTATTATACATATACTGATTTTTGATAACGGAGAGGGAAATGATCATGAATATGGAAAAGAAGTTTAACCTCAAATATGCCGCTAGTATGACGGGATTTTTCGGGTTATTCGCATCAATGTTTAGTTTTGTTTCAGTTTATTTATTACATAAAGGCTATGATAACTCCACCATTGGAGCAGTTTTGTCGATATCAGGAATAGTGTCAATTATCCTTCAAACCACACAAGCAAATTTTCTAGATAAGCATCCAAAATTCCGTGTACAAGATGCGATTTCAATCAATATTCTAGTCGTATTACTTGGAACGATTTTATTATTTATCACTCAAGCTAACTATATTGTATTGGGGATTATAGTTTTTATATTCGCATTTGCACAATCTTCTGAGACACTTCTAAATTCAATGGCCTTTGTTTTTGAAAGATTTGGCATTGAAATTAATTACGGATTTGGCCGTGGAATGGGGTCAGCCTCTTTTGCCGTGATGACGATGCTGATTGGTTATATTGTTGAAGCAACAACGCCTAATATGATTCCTGTATTTTATATGGTTATTGGAACAATTTTACTATTATTAGTTCGCAGCTATAAGCATCCGCAAGAGACTGATAATCCAGTAGACGATATGGAAGATTCTTTAGATGAAATAGAAGCCACAGATCAATCGCTATTCGATTTTTTCAAACGCTATAAACGATTAGTTCTCTTAATGGTAGGTGTAGTGTTTTTATTATTTACCCATACAATCGTCAATAATTTCTTCATACAAATCATTACACCCATTGGAGGAAATAGCGCGGTAATGGGAACAGCGGTATTTATCGGAGCCATTGTTGAATTACCAGCAATGTTTAACTACCAAAGAATCGAAAGTCGTATTTCAGCGAATCAATTATTAAAAATAGCAAGCGTCTTTTTCTTAATTAAACATGTGTTAACTTATTTTGCTCCAAACATGACATTTATTTATATAGCACAGGTTTTCCAAATCGGTGGTTATGCCCTAATTTATCCAGCTTGTGTTAGTTATATTCGAGCAGTCGTTTCAAAGAAAGATGCTGTAAAAGGACAATCTCTTTTTACGAGCGCGATGGCAGCTAGCAGTGTATTAGGGAGCTTCTTTGGAGGAGTCTTACTAGACCAGTTAGGTGTTCCAACCACGTTACTCGTTGGGATTACCTTAAACATTATCGGACTGATTATCGTAGTTATTGCAACAGAAGATAAAAAAGTTGCAACTGTACCAGTCAATCATTAATCTTACTTTTTATAAAGCCTCTCAATCTATGTAGTGTTTTCTATCATAGATTGAGAGGCTTATTATTTTGTGGTGGTATTTAAACTGGACAAAACTTAACGTTTTTGTCCAGTTAGAGTAGCAAATCGGACAAAACTTAGCACTTTTGTCCAGTTTACCTAAATTCAATCCCGTGCCACAAATACAAAATTTGGCAGAGTTCATCCAATCCCGTGCCACAAATAAAAATTTTGGCACAACTCATCCAATTCCGTGCCACAAATAAAAATTTTGGCACAGCTCATTCAATTCCGTGCCACCTTTGCTACTAGTTGGCACGGCAACTCAATTTCAGCAGTTAGCCGTCTGTATTTCAAATAGAAATCTAAAAAAACTCAAACGAAAACGTTGTGCAAACTGTATATAGGGGTGGTATAGTTAATAGGATCGAACACGAAGGAGAGTATTATGAATAAAGCAGAAACCAATCAATTTAAGCAATACCCATGGAAAAGCTTTGGCTTGTTTATGGGGATTTATCTTATTAGTTTAGCCTTACATTATCCAGGAATGCTTGAACAGGCTAAACTTTACTTATCTATTTTCGGTAAAACAATTCAAACGACACCGCATCAAATGGTTATCAGTGGATTAATTCAACCGGTATTATTAGGTGTGATTGCGATTTATTTTGGGCATCGTTATGCCCCAAAAGTTCAGTTGCGATCCCTTTTAACGGAACAAATCGAAAATAGCACACCACTTAATCAATATACTTTAAAAAATAGCGTGCCGTTTATTGTATCAGCTGCAGCACTTGTCGCAATACTGGAGCTGGGTTTTGATTTCACATTTCAAAATTGGCTTCCAGAAATATTCCAACCTCAATATGCGGTTCCAACGATTGGTCAGGCATTATCGAGTATCTTTTACTCAGGACTTGCTCAAGAAATGTTGTTGCGCTGGGGAGTTATGACGGCGGTTATTTATGTATTAAGTTCAAAAGGAAATAAGATGACTGAAATGCATCAATACCTCGGACTCGTATTCACATCAATTTTATATGCTTTTTCTCAATATAATGCCATTTTAGGTTATGTTGATTTAAGTTTCATTATTATTTTAAGAATTTTATTATTAAGTGGTCTAGCGGGAATCTTGTTTGGATGGTTATATAAAACATTCCATTTTGAAGCCGCGGTGTTAAGCCACATGCTTGCGAACATTCTGATTTTACTAGGGAATATTGTGATTATTAAATTTCCATCATTTTAATGAAAGGTGTGTCATGAAATGTCAAAAAATATATGGAAAATAGTTGGAGCTTCAGCAGCGATTCTATCAGGAGCATGGTTAGCCATCTATAAATGGCCAGTTGCAAAACGACCAGAACGTGCATTTTACAGAGCGGAGGATCCAGATGTGCTCAATATTGCTCATCGTGGGGGACGAGGTCTTGCACCTGAAGGAACCATTGCGGCATTCGATAATGCCTTAACACTAGATGTGGATATGTTTGAGTACGATACGCACATCACAAAAGATGGGCATTTAGTCGTCATCCATGATCCTACTGTTGACCGCACTACTAACGGATCAGGTAAAGTTAACGAAATGACGTTAAAAGAAATTCAAGCACTCGATGCTGGTTATAACTTTGTCGATGAAAAAGGCGATTTTAGTTTCCGAGGAAAAGGTGTTTATATTCCTACAGTTGAAGAAGTTTTTAAACGCTATCCAAATATGCGACATTTGATTGAAATGAAAGACACCAATGCGGTTCATTTATATGAGGATGTCATTCAATCATTATGGCGTTTAATCCGTGAAAATAATATGGAAGACCAAGTCATGGTTGGGAGTTTTGACCACGATATTAATGAACGATTCGAGGCAGTGACCTGGGGACAAATTCCAATAGGAGCGGGTGAAAGAGCCGTTCGTTCATTTGTGAAAAAGCATGTTCCTTACTTAAACGGTTTAGCACCTTCCACAGTGGACTCGCTGCAGCTACCAACTGAACAAGAAGGATATGACTTAGCTACAAAAAATATTATCCAAAGTGCGAAGAAACGTAATATGTCGATTTATTATTGGACAATCAATGATGAAACACAAATGCGTGAACTAATCGCGAAAGGTGTCGATGGTATCATCACGGACTATCCAGACCGCCTTCAAAAAATCTTTACTGAAATAGAAATATAAGAAAAATAAAAAATCCTTTTAAAAACGATGCGAATAAATGGATAATGAGGTGAAAAAATGGCAGATTTTAATTATGAAATTACAGAAGAACTAGGTGTGATTTCCACAAATGCAAGTGGTTGGACGCGTGAACTAAATTTAATTAGTTGGAATGGTCGTCCAGCAAAATATGATATCCGCGATTGGAGTCCCGACCATGAAAAAATGGGCAAAGGACTCACATTAACGGATGAAGATTTAACTGCTTTAAAAGAATTATTAAATAATTTAGATCTATAAAATACGAATCAATTTACAGAGGGTGCATTTTTTAATGCATCCTTTGCTAATTGGTCGACCAGTTCATTAAACTCAACACCAGAGTGCGCTTTAACTTTAATAAAGCTTACTTCGATTTTAGGTGCTAGCTTTTTAAACATTTCAACATAATCTTGTGACACGGGTTTATTTGTTTTCCATTCACCCAATGCCCATTTTTCAATGCCGATATAATCATAATGAATTATAATTTTTTTGAAATTATTTTGAATCGCCCATTGAATCGCATGGAGTGCACCGAAAACTTCTCCCGCAATTTGCCAGCTCCCTTGATATTTAGGGTTATCGCCGACACGGCTTAATGTATGAATGACTTCATTATTTTGAATCAAGGCTGCACCAAAACTATAGCGTTCACTTCTTTTATCGAACGAACCATCTACGTATGCAATCACCGTATCTGCATCCGTTTTATGATTCGAATCAAACGTATTGTTATTTTTATTTTCCATAAACATTTCAGCTTCGGCTAATGTCTTAAATGACTTATAAGTTGCACCCGAATATTTAAAAATTTGCGCTTTGGCTTCATCCCAAGTTTGGTAGATTCCAGGCTTGTGACCTTCACGAACCGCATAATACTTTTTACTCATAATAACCTCCGATAATCTCATTTCATCCTATACTCTACAGGGTAAAATGTGAAATGTAAAAACTATTTTTGAAAGGAAGAAAAAAATGATTTTAGAATTTTGTTCAGAAAATTTTACAAACATTCCAAAAGCCATCGAACAAGGGGCCACTCGAATTGAGCTATGCGATAACCTAGCAGTAGGTGGAACGACGCCATCTTATGCAGTTATCGAACAAGCCGTTCAATACGCTCACGAACATGACGCAACGGTTATGACGATTCTTCGTCCGCGTGGTGGAAATTTTGTTTTTACTCCCGCAGAATTTAACATCATGAAAAAAGATTTAGAAGT
>CAZTXI010000006.1:14199-24798 GCA_964617265.1 uncultured Carnobacteriaceae bacterium
GTCACATACGAGAATAAAAAAGAATTAGCTGAAATTTTCCCGGTTGACCAATTTCACGGAACAAAAATTGTTGATTTAACAGTATAACAATTCACTCTAGAATATGATAAAATAAAAACAATTGTTTAAATCCGATGGTCTAAGAACGAAGGAGTCGTCTATGTCTGGTGAAAAAATTTATATTTATCATACAAATGATATTCATTCAAATCTAAATTACTGGCCACGCATAGCCAACGAGCTTCAAGAAAAGAGAGCAATTCGTGAGGAACATGGCGATTTTGTTTTATCATTTGATATAGGTGATGCGAGTGATCGTGTTCATCCGCTAACAGAGGCAACGGATGGACAGGCTATTTCAGAATTGCTGAATGAAGGGCAATATGATGCAGTAACGATTGGGAATAACGAAGGAATCACCAATACGAAAGAACAACTCAATCGCTTATACGAAAAAAGTGATTACGATGTGCTTTTGACAAACCTATTCGATGCTGAAACAAATAAACGACCAAAATGGGCAACGCCCTATAAGATTTATAAAACCAAAACAGGAGACCGCATTGGTGTGATCGGCATGACCGTTCCACTTGATGCAACTTACCAACGATTGGGTTGGAAAGTCACAAACCCTGTTAAACAATTACAGAAGTTTTTTGAGGAACACAAACAAGAGGCCGATTTCTGGATTTTATTAAGTCATCTTGGAATTGACCAAGACCGGTTTTTAGCAAAGTTATTTTCGATTCCGCTGATATTAGGTGCCCATACACACCATGCTCTATTAGAAGGTGAAATGGTAGCCGGCACCATGCTAACAGGCGCTGGACAATTTGGACGCTACATTGGTGAAGTGATTATCACAAAAATTCATGAAAAATTACAAGTAGAATCCGCTCGACTAATCGATGTAAAATATGACCTTTCAGCTACACCCGATGAAAAAGAGCGGGTTGCTAACTATCATGAACGCGGCCACCAGTTGCTTAATGAAAGTAAAATTGCTAAAATTCCAATGAACCTTGAATACGACTGGACCAAACAAACGAAATTAGCGGATGTTACACTCGATGCAATCGCTGATTTTGCAGGAACAGATGCAGCGATTATTAATGCAGGTTTGCTGATGGGCAATATGCAAAAAGGGATTATCACAGCGGATAATTTCCATCAAACGTATCCTCATCCAATCCGGGTTATGCACTGTAAAATTAAGGGCAAGTATCTCCTTAAATTTGCTGAGGAAGTAAATGACATTGATGAGAAGATGATTCATCAACCTGTTCGGGGCTTTGGATTCAGAGGAGAAGTATTTGGAAAACTCTGCTTCAAAGGCTTGTCAATCAATGGAAAAGAAGTTAGATGGCTCGGCCAAAAAATAGAAATGGAAAAAGAGTATGAAATAGCTTTAATTGATTATTTTTCCTTTTTACCATTTTTTGAAACATTAAACACATACAGCACACAACAAGTATTATTCCCGAATTTTATACGAACGGTTGTGTCTGATTATTTTGCAAAAAAATACCCTTATAAAATGAAAAAGGGAAGGAGTGACTCGATATGACAAATGGCGTAAAAGAAATTAAAGAAGATTTAAATAAAGCACTAAACGAGATGGATGGTTTAGATAAAACAGCCAAAGAAATTTATCGTGTAGACTCTACGACATTTTTATTTTCAGATGTGGAATATAAACTAATTGAAGATTATAAAGAAGCTTTTGATATTGATATGTTGGAAGAACGCTACACAGACTATCTCTTGAAATATGATTATATCGTAGGTGATATTGCTTATGAGAAATTACGCTTACGTGGTTTTTTTGATGATCATCGAAAAGGTGTTCCAATCGATATGAAGATTTCAAATCTAGAAGATTATTTAGTCGAGTTTTGTAACTTTGGTTCGAAATATTTTGTATTTGAACGTGTCGAAAAGAAGGAAGAAGATCCTGAATCATATTTCAAGCGTAGTAAAAATACGAGCCAAAGCAAACGAAGAAATCCTCGAAACAAACGAAATAATCCAAAGAATAGAAGCAATCAAGCAAACCAAGGTAAACAAACACGAACTCAAAAAGAAAAAGCACAAAATAATAAAAATCAAAAGAGTTCAAATAGACGTGGAAAAACACAACAAACAAAGAATCAAAATAAGAACCAAAATCAAAACAATAATACTCGACCAAACAAGAAACAAAAAGATTTCCAAGTTGTGAAAAAACAAGAAGTGAAACCAACACCGTCTAATGAACCATCAAAAACGGTAGCGACTAAACAAACATCCAACAATAAGAAGTTTAAAATACGTAAGAAAAAAACGAATGATTAGGTGGTCAGATTAACCATGCAGAAAAATTATGCAGGCTATTTGATTGATTTAGATGGGACAATGTATAACGGTAATGCGAAAATAGATGAAGCGGCCGATTTTATAAATCGCCTTCGTGAAGCAGATAAATCGTTTTTGTTTTTAACAAATAATTCGACAGCCCATCCAGAAGATGTAGCCATGAAGCTGGAACAAGTTTCAGGTGTGAAGGCTTATCCCGAAGAAGTATACACAAGCACTTTAGCAACAATTGCTTATTTAAAGAAAAATAACTTGAAACGAGTCTTTGTCATTGGAGAAGGTGGCTTGATTGATGCCTTAAAAGCGGATGCTTTTGACTTGGCTGAAGAAAATGTTGATGCTGTTATTGTGGGTCTCGATCGACAAGTTACATACAAAGATTTAGAGACAGCTACCTTGCTTATTCATGCTGGAGCTAAATTTATCGCAACCAATCCAGACACGAACTTACCAACCGAGCGAGGATTAGTTCCTGGAAATGGTGCTTTAATTTCATTCTTAGAAACAGCCACACGCCAAAAAGCACTAGTTGTTGGTAAGCCAGAACATATCATAATGGATGCAGCTCTTGAAGAAATAGGCCTTACGAAAGAAGAAGTCATCATGGTTGGAGATAATTACACCACAGATATTCAAGCAGGTATTCAAAACGACATTGATACATTACTTGTCCTGACTGGTTTTACAACGAAAGATGACCTTTCGACTCTACCAACTCCAGCCACACATGTTGTGGACACTTTAGCGGATTGGGAAATTTTATAGGAGCTTTTAATATGCAGTATAAATTGAAAGATGTATTTGGAATTGCAAGTCTGTTTATTTTTATATTAACAGCCGCAATTTCCTTAACGATTTTAGCCACACCGATTTATCAATTCTCATTAAATTGGTTCGATGTTCCTGAAAAAGTAGGCATGTCTTACGATCAGATAATGGCTAATTACCGAGCAGTTATGGAATACTTACATTTTCCATGGATTGATACACTAACGTTTCCGGATTTTCCAGTTTCTGAAAGTGGCGCTTTTCATTTTTGGGAAGTGAAAATTTTATTTTATATTAATTATGTGGCTTTATTTTTATCAGGTATCGTGACGTTTTTCTATGTGAGACACCTTAAGAAAATACAAGGTATCTGGCGATTAGTAGAACCATTTAAAATAGCAATAGCTGTTCCATTTATTTTATTATTGGTACTAGCGATTGATTTTGATGCGATGTTTGTTTTATTCCATGAGCTTCTATTTAATAATGATGCGTGGTTATTTAATCCAGTAACGGACCCAATTATTACGGTATTGCCTCAGGAATTTTTCATGCTCTGTTTTGCATTTGCTTTTATGTTAATTGAAGGCAGTTTTGTCGCAGGCTATTTTATAAGTAAACGCCAATCGAATATAACAAAGAAGTAATGGAATGAAATTATATGGTGGGGAAATTAGCATGTCTAGTTTTCTCACCATTTATTGTTTATAACTAACGGACAGTTTGGAGAGTGGTTTTTATTTTAACAAGTATTGCCTGGATTATTTTAGTTGGATTATTATTTAGTGCTTTTTTCAAAAAAATGAAATTACCGGGACTAGTCGGTTTTATTTTAGCAGGTATTTTATTAGGACCAAATGTGCTAAATGTTATGGACGACAATTTATTATTAATTTCAGAAGACCTTCGACAGATGGCTTTGATTGTTATCTTGTTTCGTGCAGGCTTGACGTTAGATATACACGACTTAAAGAAAAATGGTCGTCCGGCTTTCTTTTTAGCTTTTTTACCAGCTACTTTTGAAATGTTAACCGTTACGATGATAGCGCCAATTATTTTCGGAATCAATCTATTAGAAGCCGCTATATTAGGAGCAGTTCTTGGAGCGGTATCACCAGCCGTTGTTGTTCCGAGAATGATTTATTTAATTGAAGAAGGATATGGCAAAGAAAAAGGCATTCCACAAATGATTTTAGCGGGTGCATCGGTGGATGATATTTATGTGATTGTCTTATTTACATCACTCGTAGGCATGTTTCAAGGTAATGGCTTTGATTTTATTGGACTAATCTTAATTCCGATATCAATTCTGATGGGTATACTAATAGGCTATGGTGTGGGGTACTTATTAACGCTATTTTTTAAAAAGTTTCATCTAAGAGATACAATAAAAGTATTTATATTACTTAGTGTTTGTTTTTTATTGGTCAGTGTCGAAAATAGCTTAAAAGGAATTTTACCGTTCTCAGGTTTAATTGCTGTAATGGCAGTGGGATTAAGTCATCGAAAATATGCAAATGATTTAGCCAATCGATTAAATGAAAAGTTTACTAAAATTTGGTTAGTGGCAGAAATATTCTTATTTGTTTTAGTGGGTTCAGAAATGAATATCAGTGTATTAAAGGATACTGGTCTTTGGGGTGTGCTGATTATCGTTACTGCTTTAGTCTTTAGGCTAATGGGTGTGATAGTCAGTTTACTTGGAACGAACTTAAATAATAAAGAACGGCTTTTTACAGCAGGGGCTTATACACCAAAGGCAACTGTTCAAGCAGCAATCGGGTCAATTCCTTTAGCGTTAGGTATTCCGAGTGGAGATTTAATTTTAACGATTGCTGTATTATCTATTTTAATAACGGCTCCGTTGGGTGCATTATTTATTGATCGCTTTTATCCGAAATTTTTAGAAGCAAAATAAAAGAGAACCGCTATTTCTATATTTGAAGTAGCGGTTCTCTATTCTTTTAACCTAATGGATTAGTTGGTTTTTTTGAACTTTCTGTTGGATTAGCATGAGCAATTCGACTAGCTGCTGCTGCAGCAATCGCACCAACAATATCATCTAAGAAAGTGTTCACTTCATCATCATCTTTGTGTGAGTCGAGACGTTCGATGACTTTTGGTTTTAATTTATCGAGATAACCAAAGTTTGTTAGTCCAATTGAGCCATATACGTTTACAATGGCTAGAGCTAATATTTCATCAATCCCAAACAAACCTTCATCATTTTCAATGATTTCTTGTAGTGGACTCGATAATTGTTTCTTTTCAGCTAACATATCTAACTCAATTCCAGTTAATACAGCATTTTGGATTTCACGTTTTCGTAAGACAGCTCGAACGTTATCAATACATACTTCCATTGTTAGGTTTGGTAAGTAGGGTGTTTGTAAGTCGTAAACTAACTCTGCAATTTCCTCAATTTTTACACCGCGCTCTTTTAATAAATCTAAAGCAGCGACCTCTAATTCTGAACTTGGTTTAACCATTTGCAATCTCCCTCTCGAAAAAAATTATGATTTGAAATGTTGCTCAAATTTATCGACACCATACTCTGCACTTTGAGTAGGTGCTTGAATGACTTGATTTGGATTTAAATACTGAATAATACTATTGACCGCGGTAGGAGCTTCACCAAATCCAGTCGCAATCAATTTAACTTTCCCGTCAAAAGTAGTGACATCTCCTGCTGCATAAATACCTGGGATATTTGTCTCCATTTTTTGATTGACAACAATACTGTTATGCACATTATCTAAGTTCCATCGTTTAAGCTGTTCGTTTTCTGAAATAAAACCAAAGTTTACGATGAAATAATCAACCGGTAAAGTCATATACTCTTCTTTGCGTCTCTTTTGCAGTTTGACTTCTTTAATTCGATCGACATCCCCAATAAGCTCCACTGGTAAATAAGGTGTTACGATTTCAACGGATGATTTTTTTAAAAATGAAACCGATGCTTCATGCGCTCGGAATTTATCTCTTCGATGTATAATATATACTTTTTTTGCAATGGGCTCGAGCGTCAGCGCCCAGTCAACAGCAGAATCTCCGCCACCAGTAATAGCGACAACCTTATCACGGTATGTTTCTAAATTCTTGACGTAATAATGTAAGTTGGTTTCTTCATATTGTAGTGGATAACCAAATGTTAATTTTCTTGGTTCAAAAGACCCTAACCCCGTTGTTATAAGAATGGCTCTTGTATAATGGGTCTGATCTTGGGTTTTAATTTCAAAAAGATGCTCTTCAAGCTTTTGAATCTCTAGAACACTTTCTTCCAAACAAATAGTAGGGTTGAAGGGCTCCATCTGCTTCTCGAGCTGCTCAATCAAATCGCCCCCCTTAATATAAGGGAAAGCCCCGATATCAAAAATGTTTTTCTCCGGATACATCACTTTAACTTGTCCCCCTAAAACGGGGAGTGTTTCAATGATTTTAGTTTTTAACTCACGCATCCCTGCATAAAATGCGGAAAACATCCCAGTCGGACCTCCGCCAATAATTGTTACATCAAAAATATCCTGTTCTTGCATTCAGATAACAACCTCCATCATGTTATGGATTAATTATTTGTAAAAAAGTGTGTAAATCACTAAAGCTAAAACAATCCCATATAGCGCTCCGAATAGAACTTCCACCGGTTTATGTCCTAAAAAGACATTTGAATGCACCGCTTCATGCTCTAATTCTTCTTGTAAATCGGTATCGCCCACACGGAATAATCGACCAAGCAATTGAATGTCTTGAATCATTTCATTAATGATAATACCATGCTCACCACTTTGACGTCGAACACCCATTGAGTCAAACATGACTAACACACCGAACGTAATAGCGATCGCAGTGAAAGGAGACGCCCATCCTTCAGTTAGAATAATAGCTGTAATCAATGACGTTACGCCAGAAGAGTGTGAACTAGGCATACCACCCGACGAAATTATTAAAG
Organism: uncultured Carnobacteriaceae bacterium; assembly: GCA_964617265.1. Taxonomy (GTDB): domain Bacteria; phylum Bacillota; class Bacilli; order Lactobacillales; family Carnobacteriaceae_A; genus Atopostipes. The sequence continues at coordinate 21,272 of CAZTXI010000006.1, forward strand.
ATATTGTTACCGGGCGCTTCAAAAAATAAGCTACAGGAATTTTAGTTACTTGTGTAATAAAAATAGAAGCCATAGCCGCTACTAATGGGAAATTTTCGAAAATAGTCATGATGTCATCTCGCTCTCCATTTAATTGTCATAATCTTAACACTTTATAGGGTAATTTGTCACATTTTTAGAAAGGAAACTTATCCGAAACGCTAAGTTCAAAAACCTTTCTTTGTGAAATAAACCCTCAAAAGCGATTCTGATTTGAAATAATAAGGAAATCATGTAGAATTAGGAAAGAATTAAACAACGGAGGACAAAATACATGGAAAAATTTCCGCAAATTCACAATGAAGGAACAAAAGTAACAGAAGTTATCATGAATACAAATAAAGGATCAATCAAAATTGAGTTATACCCAGAGTTAACGCCAAAAACGGTTGAGAACTTTATTGGTTTAGCAAAAGAAAATTACTATGATGGTGTGATTTTCCACCGCGTTATTTCAGACTTTATGATTCAAGGTGGAGACCCAACTGGTACAGGTATGGGCGGTAAGAGTATTTGGGGCGAGCAATTCGAAGATGAATTCTCACCAAACTTATTCAACGTTCGTGGTGCATTATCAATGGCAAATGCTGGACCTGGTACAAACGGTAGTCAATTCTTTATCGTTACAGCATCACAAGTTCCTGCAAACATGATGGAACAAATGGCTGGAGCAGGTTACCCAGAACCCGTTATTGAAGCTTATGACAAATTAGGTGGAACACCTTGGTTAGACCAACGTCATACAGTGTTTGGTCACGTTGTAGAAGGAATGGATGTAGTGGATGATATTAACAAAACAGCTACAAACCCAGCTGACAAACCACTTGAAGACATTCTAATTGAATCAATTGAAATTTTAGAAGACAAATAAAAACAGAAGAGCCTTTAAAAGGGCTCTTTTTTTATATTCTGTTAATCTTCACGGATGAATCGATAAGAAATCTTTAAATGGATACGTTTTCAATTGGTTTTTAAGGGGAAAAGTCAGGACTATTATTTCAATTAATGGTTTTAAATGATACAATATGAACGAATAAGCATTCAAGAATTTTTGAGTGTAGTCTCATACTCAAAAGAGGTGAAAGGATGGACTACAAAGATTATAAAATTGGTGATATCGTTACCGTAAAAGTAACGGGCGTTCAACCATATGGAGTCTTCGCATCCTTAGATGAAGAAACACAAGGGCTCATTCATATATCTGAAGTAAAACATGGATTCGTTGATAATGTCACTGATTTATTTGAAATTGGAGAAGAAATCGAAGTCATGGTATTAGATATAGACGAATACGATGGACGAATGAGTCTATCATTAAGAAGTCTTCAAAAAACAAAATATCATCCATTTTCAAACCGAAAGAAGAACCCAAGATATGGGCGACAATCGGGTACTGGTTTCAAAACATTAGAAAAGAAACTACCAAAATGGATGGACGAAACACTAAAACAAACAGGAAGACGTTAGTTTTTCTGCAAGTAGTAGTTGTGTAGAAAAGGAGAGCTACATAATGGAAAAACGACAGTCATATGTCGCTTATACAATTATCGTTGAAAGAGATGACGGGAAACCAATGTTTTTGATTGAGACCGAAAAATCATCTTTCGGATTTCCGGCCATAAAAGCCATAAAAGATCAAAGCGGTTTGTCGCAAATTATTTCTGAACTAAAACAGACGTTAGTAAACCTAGACTTTGACCGATTAGAACTATCAGAGCTTACAAACGTAGTTATTAATGAACATCGTATCCCTTTATTCGTACTGAAGTATCAATGTGGAGAATGTATGCCAAAAGATTTATTAACGAATGAATCGACATTAGAGTGGCAAGTTTCAGATAATGTTTTTGACATCCTATCGCAATATGATATTTCTGGCGTTCCATTATTTTAGTTAAATACATTTTAAAAGGAGTAATATAGTTATGACACATTTATCATTTGATTTTTCAAACGTAGTTGATAAATTCGTTAATGAACATGAATTGGAGAATATCCAATCACAAGTTACATTAGCAGACAAAGAATTAAGAGAAGGAACAGGACCAGGTAATGACTTCCTAGGTTGGGTTGATCTTCCAGAAAACTATGACAAAGATGAATACGCACGTATTAAAGAATCAGCAGAAAAAATCCGCTCGAATTCAGATGCACTAATCGTTATTGGAATTGGTGGATCATATTTAGGTGCACGCGCAGCGATTGACTTTTTATCACACTCATTCGTTGATCAATTAGACGATGCAGAACGTAACGCACCAAAGATTTACTATGCAGGAAATAACATTAGCTCTACATACTTAGCAGACCTAATTGAAATCGTTAAGGATAAAGATTTCTCAATTAACGTCATTTCAAAATCAGGTACTACAACGGAACCAGCTATCGCTTTCCGTCTATTTAAAGATTTATTAACAGAAAAATATGGAGAAGAAGGCCTAAAAGACCGTATCTTCATTACAACAGACTCTGAAAAAGGCGCTTTAAAATCATTAGCAGATGCTGAAGAGTACGAAACATTTGTTATCCCAGATAACGTCGGTGGACGTTTCACAGTATTAACACCAGTTGGTTTATTACCAATCGCTGTTGCAGGTGGAGACATTGACGAATTAATGCGTGGAGCAGCGGATGCTCGTACGGCATACTCAAACCCAGACTTGAAAGAAAATAGTGCATACTCATATGCAGCATTACGTAACGTGTTATACCGTAAAGGTAAATCCGTTGAAATGTTAGTTAACTATGAGCCACGTTTAACTTACTTTAACGAATGGTGGAGACAATTATTCGGAGAGTCTGAAGGAAAAGACCAACGTGGAATTTACCCAACAAGTGGTAACTTCTCTACTGACTTACACTCAGTTGGTCAATATGTTCAGGACGGACGTCGCGATTTATTAGAAACAGTTATTAATGTACAATCACCTACAAAATCAATTAACATTCCTACTCAAGAAGATGACTTAGATGGTTTAGGTTACATTGAAGGAAAAGACGTTGACTTTGTAAACCAAAAAGCATTCCAAGGAACATTATTAGCTCACGTTGATGGTGGAGTGCCAACAATGGTATTAAACTTACCAGATATGTCAGCCTATACTTTAGGTCATTTATTCTACTTCTTTGAAATCGCAGTTGGAATTTCAGGTTACTTAAATGCTGTTAACCCATTTGACCAGCCAGGAGTAGAGGACTACAAAACGAACATGTTTGCATTATTAGGTAAACCTGGATTCGAAGACCTTACAGAAGAACTGCAAAACCGTTTAAACAAGTAATCCATTTAAACAATATTCGAGTATCTTCTATATAGAACATTTATAAAAGCAGATGAGAAATGGTGCAGGCCATTTTTTATCTGCTTTTTACTTTCTTTAAACCAGAAATCGTCTTGATCATTAAAGCAACACGATGAATCTACATTGAAACGATCATCGACTTTACCAGAACGCTTCTATTGTATTGATAGTACGTCATTGAAATGG
>CAZTXI010000007.1:0-24514 GCA_964617265.1 uncultured Carnobacteriaceae bacterium
ATGCCATCTCAGGCTCTACCATCCAGAATTCAGTTAAGTGACGACGAGTTTTAGATTTTTCAGCACGGAATGTTGGTCCAAAAGTAAATACTTTTCCAAATGCTAAAGCTGCTGCTTCTGCATGTAATTGACCCGTTTGAGCTAAATAAGCGTCATCTTCAAAGTAGTCAATATGGAATAAATCTGTCGTGTTTTCCCCAGCTACAGCTGTTAAGATAGGAGAATCAATATTTATAAATCCTTCTTTATTGAAAAATTCATATGTTGCACGAATCATTTCGTTACGAACTAACATAATCGCATGTTGTTTTGATGAACGTAACCATAGATGACGGTTATCCATTAAGAAATCTGTACCATGTTCTTTTGGTGTTATTGGGTAATCAACTGATTCACCAACCACTTCGATTCCTTCAACATGAATCTCATAACCGAAGTTTGAACGTGTATCTTCTTGAATCGTTCCTGTAATAACAACAGATGTTTCTTGTGTTAAATGCGTTGCTAAATCAAATAATTCTTCTCCAACTTGATTTTTTAATACAACACCTTGAAAGTAAGCTGAACCATCACGTAATTCTAGGAAAGCAATTTTTCCACTTGAGCGCTTATTAGCAATCCAGCCTGCCACCTCAACTTGTTGATCAACATAGTTCTTTGATTCAATAATTCTAATTCGTTCCATTGTCTATTCTCCCTTATCTCATCTTTTATCCATTAAATATTTTTTACTGTGCGTATCCATTCACCTGAAGTTAATGAAAAACTAGCGTAACCGATACTACCATTTTCCTGTTCAAAGCTCACTTCCCAAATAGGAGATTGATTATACTGACCAATACGGGCTTCAAGAACTTTATGAGGCGTTTCACGTTGTACGGTTAACTGAATAGCACGTTCTTTTGAAATTGTATCTTCCTCGTTAAAGATTTTCATCTCTCCACCGTCTTGTTGAATAATAACAACAATTGGTGTTCCCTCACTATTTAAACCGGTAATGGTAAAGTAAGTTTCATTCCCATTAAACCAGTAAAAATCTTCTGCTGTACTTAAGTTAGCTTTCTGACTAGCTAATTGAGCAGTTTCAGCTTTCGCTTGATTGTAAGGTGATAAAGAGCGAGTGAGGACTATCGTTACACCAAATATAAGCAACAACATAATAAATAAAACACTCGTTAAAAACTTCTTCATCCTACTCACCTCTTCTTTTTGAAATTCAACTCCTATAGTATAGCAAAATATAGTGTTAAGTTAAATATCAAGGTCAGCTTTTTCATTGATAAAATCTTGAATTTTAATGCCTAAATCATCATTTTTATAAATTTCAATTGGAACACCATTCGGTAAGGTTGATTTAAATAAATTAGCATAACTTGCGGAAACAAATCTTTCGTCTAAAACAACTAATACACCCTTGTCTGTTTTATTTCGAATCAGACGACCAAAAGCTTGTCTAAATTTCATTAACGCTTGTGGTAAGTATTCACCCATAAAAGGATTGATACCTTGACTTGTTAAATACTCCGTCTTCAAACGCATAATTGGTGAATTAGGCGCTGGAAATGGTAATCGAGTCAAAATCACTAATTCTAATTCTTCATTTGGTAAGTCAATACCTTCAAAGAAACTATCTGCACCTAGAATAACAGATGGTGTATGCCGTTTAAAATTCTTTAAAATTCGATTTCTTGTTCCGGTAATAGATTGAGCAAGTATTCGATGCTCAGATAAGTCCGGATCATCCTTAATCAATTCATAGACTTCTTTTAGTATACTCAGTGATCGGAACAGTACAATTGAGTTCACACGAGTATTTTTTAAAATGTCTTTAATTTCAGTAGCCAATCTTTTTGAGTAATCACTTGCTTTTACTTCTTTCGGATTAATACGTTGTTCCGGTAACATCACACGGACCTGTTCACCATAATTATATGGGCTTTCAAGCTGGTGGAAACGGAGTGGGAGATTATTTAATTGCCCAGAGAAATAATCTTCACTGTTATTAATCGACAACGTACTACTTGTGAAAATCACTTTAGCTTGAGTAGCCAAGTAATCGATAAAAGAATTGCCTTCGCCCCATTTTAATACATGGAAATGAAATGTTGGCTCTACATTCCCAGGGACATAAGATACCCATCTTAATGCTTCACGAGCGTTATCATCTTGCATTAAAATCGCTTTAAATGATTGTTTCCACTCCTTTAGAAAGCGGATAAACTTTCCAAATTCTAGTAATAACAACTGCATTTCATTATTTAATTGATCAAAGTTTTCCGTAGCTTTTTTTGTAATTTTAAAGCCTGTATTCATAAACTCATCTACGCTATGAACAATTGTTTTAATCACTTTCTTTTCTTTCATGCTAAAATAACTTAATTTAATTTCATGTTCGACAAAGTTTGAGTCTTTTCGTGTGCTGAAATCTTGTTTTTCATAAAAATCAACTTGTCTGTTATAAAAACTATCCCATGATTCTAATATAATCTGCATATTTCTTTCAATATTTAATAGATCATAAGCTTTTATAATTTTATCCTTTTGCAGTTGATCCATCAGTTTGAATAAACCCGTCTGTTCTAACAAATTACCCATTTTCTCAAATTGTCTAAATAGTTCGATGCCCTTTAAATCCATCGTGCCGGCTTTACTGGCTACTTCAGGGAAATGATGGGCTTCGTCTACAATTAATTGAGTTAATTTCGGAATAGTCGGTTGGTCATTTTGCCAATCATAGGCTAGAAAATGATGATTCGTAATAATAACTTTCGCCTGTGCAATATTCTTTTTCACTCGTTCAAAAAAATCAAATGGCTTCCAATGTTCATCAACATAAGGATGGTTGGATACCCGAATTTCTTGCCAAAAATCCAAATCAAGATGACTGCCTGCATTCATTTCAGATAAATCACCCGTCTGTGTATCTGTCAACCAAACTAATACACGCATACATAAATAAGCTTCCGAATCATTTGGTTTTATTTCTTTTAACCAACGTTCAAAAATACTCAATGATAAATAATGGCTTTTACTTTTTACTAGAGTTGTTGGTATTTTGTAGTCTAGCATTTCTTCAATTTTAGGAACCGTATCATTTAATAATTGTTCTTGCAGTAAGGTTGTGTATGTACTAACTACTACTTTTTCTTCTGTTGAAGCATGAAATACTGCTGGAAATAAATAGCCTAATGATTTACCAATCCCTGGAGGTGCTTCAATCGCTAATTTTTCTAAAGAGACTTCTTCTGAAAAATAATCCTGAATTAAATCCATCATATGAGCTTGTGTTTCTCTAAAATCATGACCATTTAATACGTAAGTAGCTTTCTCTTCTTTGGTTATTGGATAGGCTAATTGTTCTAAACTTTCAGTCTGTTCTTGGTGAAGCTGGTTTGGTTTTTGAATGGCTATTTGGTTCACGATAACTAATTCATCACTTAAAGGTTCAAAAATACTTTTAGCATGTTGAAATGCCGCCTCAAAAAACAGAGCTGTTTCATGCGTTGTGCAAGCTGCTAACTCATGTAGCTTTTCTAGCGTTACCAATGGCAGTTGGATAGCCCGTTCAAATAATTTCTGTAAGACATGGACCGTTGCATTCGCATCCGCTAGCGCATCATGAGCATCATTTAATGTATACCCTAAAAATGCCGCAATATCTTCCAATTGAAAACTATCTAATGTTGGGTACATAATCTGCGTTAGTTCAACCGTATCCACTGCTGGGATATTTAGTTGCTTAAATCCATGAGCCTTCAATTGCTCATTTAGAAAACGATAATCAAAGCCCACATTATGAGCGACAAAAATAGCATCCTCTAATAGAGAAAGAATCATTGGAGCAATCTCTTCAAAATAAGGGGCGTCTTGTACGTCTTTATTTTTGATGCCCGTTAATCTTTCAATTGGTTTTGGTATCTTCTTATTCGGATTGACTAATGTGTCAAATCGATGAACGACTTGATTATTTTTTAATAGAACGCACGCAAATTGTATAATTCGTTCATCCGCTCCAATACTACCACCCGTCGCTTCGATATCGACTACCGCATATAGTTCATCTGTTCGCAAAAAGACTGCACCTCCCTATTCATTATCTTCTTCTAACCCAGGAATTAAATGGTTCGCTTTAACCCATTTAATTATGGTTGATTTATCATTATCTAACTTTTGATATATTACTGCTTGGAGCACTTTATCTAATGCTTCGCTCATCCATTTTCCAGGACGCTTAGATGTTAAATGCATTAAATCATGCCCCGTGACATCTAACTCTTTTTTATCTTTAATCGGTAGGGCCTCATATAAATCAAATAACATAATATAGTCTGGAGTTTGTTCTAAGTGCTCAACTAAATATTCAGCTTCATAAGCTAAATCGCGACCAACTGAAAATATAATCCACGGATCCAGGTCATTTGATTGAATTCTATCCGACAACGTTTGAAATAGTGTAATCGCATCATCAATCATTTGATTCGATAGCTTCCAAGCTTTCAAGAAATATTTCGGACGAAACGACTGCTCTGTTGTCGCATTGATTTGATAAATCAAAAATGCCCACGCTTGTCTGGCAGTCTGAAACGGTAATTCATCCTGAATCAACTTCATCAAAGCTTCATCTTTATCTGCTAGATTTGGACAGTATCGATATAAATTCGTTTTTAACATGGCTGCTAAACCAATTGTATGCCATTGCCCCATTAATAATTTTTCAAACTCAACCTGAATACGCTCGATTGCTATCTTCTCTAGTAATGGAGCATTCTCTTTTATAGATAGTAAGGTTTCAGATTCAATTTGAAAATCAAGTTGCGCGGAAAAACGAACTGCACGCATCATCCGTAAAGCATCTTCCTTAAAACGTTCATGAGGATTACCTACTGCCCGAATAATACCTTTATCAATATCTCCCATACCATCAAATGGATCAATAATTAGACCTTGATGATCTAAAGCAATAGCATTCATCGTGAAATCACGTCTTTTTAAATCTTCTTCCAATGAGCGCACAAAAGTAACCGAATCTGGGCGTCTGTAATCTTTGTACGTAGACTCGGTTCTAAAGGTCGTAATTTCATAGCTCTCATCATCAACTAATACCATAATTGTCCCGTGTTCAATTCCCACATCGACTGTACGTCTAAAAATTTTCTTAATTTCATGCGGTTGAGCACTTGTGGCAATATCTACATCATTTACTTCTAAATCTAATATACGATCGCGGACACTTCCCCCTACAAAGTAAGCTTCATATCCGGCTTCAATTATTTTATTTAAAACGGGAAGAGCCTTCGCAAACTCTCCATCTAAAGTCATATTATTATTCATTACACTGCAACCTTTTACTCTGTAGTTTCGTTATCGACACGCTCAAAACGATATTTATCTCTAGTTTGAAATTTATCCATCGTTAATTTAAAAGCTTCAGTTAAATCTACATCTAAAGCATTTGCCATACAAATAACAATAAATAATACATCCGCTAATTCTTCTGCGATTTCTTTTTCATCTTCTGATGCTTTCTTTTGCTTTTCACCATAATAATGGTTAATTTCACGTGCTAACTCGCCAACTTCTTCCGTTACTCTTGCCATTAAAGCAAGGGGTGAAAAATAACCTACTTTGAACTGTCCAATATAGTCATCAACGATTTTTTGCATTTCTTCCATTTCCATAAAACGACACCCCTATTTATTCTTCTATTTGTTGATTATTTCCTAATAAACTCTCACTAATCTGGTGGTCTATTCGTTTTAAATCTTCTGTTCGTTTCATAAATGTTTCTTCATCGCCATCTATTAAGGCTTGATCAATTTCAAGCATCAATTGGTCTCGAGCTAGTGCTAAGGTCTCATAATTTAGGGCTTCCTCTACCGTATGGGTTAACTCTTTTGAAATACTATCATTCCAGCTAGCGTATGGATTATCTTCTAATATTGCTAGATATTCAGTATGTTGCCAAGCGTCCTCGAAATCAATCTCGATATATAAAGGTGAACTCCAGTTTAAGCGTACTTCATGAAATGCCTGCATACCATCTTCAAAAGTATGTCCATTTTTATAAAATCTAAAATCAGGTTTATCCGATCCAGTTACTGACATATAGATTCCTCTTGGTGTGCTCGCAACGTCTTCAACAAAATGCGTTTTCTCTAACATCAGATTGTGTGAAAACAAATATTCTAATATCCATAAAGCTTCTCTGCGTTTAAGTACATAACGACTTGTTAACCATTTCAAAAAATGCTTCTTCTCACTATTGCTAACAGAAGAATTCATATTTATCACCTATTCATTTCTACTAATAATCAATATCATCTAGTAATGCTGCCATCTCAAAATCTTCTCCAGGAAGAAGAGACAAGTATTGATTGATAACGGTTTTCATTTTATCTCTCTGACCATCTTCACGTAAGAAGAATGCATAGTCTTTTAAGAAATCAGTATCATCATCCAGATACAAATTCGCTTGCTCATAATATTTTCGTGCGGTATCGTATTCATCAACTTGATTGTTTGCTTTCGCTAGTAGCCATAAAGATTCTGGCAGTTGGCGAATTGTATCTGAAGCTTCTTCATATAGTTCAATAACTGCTTCATAATCTTCCATCACACTTAAAAATTCAGCATATTTCACAACTGTCCGGTCGTTATCTGGATCAATGGCTAATGCTGCTTTGAAATGTGCTTCTGCCTTTTGGAAATCATCTAATTTACCAGCTAGCTCAGCTGCTTTGAAATATAGTTCAACATACATGTCGTTATACTGAATACCATTTTCAATTTGATCTAGGGCTTTAGTTAATTCACCTTGATTTTCATACACATCAGCTAGTAGGATATGAGCACCAGTCAGACTTGGGTCATGCTCAATTGCTTGTTCTAAAGGCTCAATCGCCTTGATAAAATCTTCTTTTTGTACATGAACTACACCTAATTGATAAAATACTTCTGGATCATCTTTATAGGATAAAGCATCCTCTAAAAACTCAATAGCTTTAGTATAGTCACCAATCATTAAGTAACAACTACCTAGTCTTGCACTGATTAAAGTACCAGAAACTTCTTCAATACCTTGTTCCACTAAATAATTATATTTGTTAATCGCATTTTGGTAATCTGCAATTGTAAAATGCACTTCGGCTATAGCAAATTTAATAACCGGTTCATCCTCTAATATTTTCTCTGCTTCTTCTAGTTTTTGCAAGCTAACTTCTGGTAAACCGTTTAAGTGATAATAATCTGCTTGAACCAATAAAGACTGCGGGTACATTTCGCTTGCCGAGTCAATTGAATGCAACAAATCTAGCGCATCTAATTCATGACCGTCTTCTATCTCTATCTCGGCTAAATATATTTTTAATTCATCATCTTCTGGATGAATATCAATTAAATGATTATAAACCTGTTTTGTTTCATTTAAAAAACCAAGTTGAAACAGCGTATTACCTAATAAATAAAGCGTGTCTGAGTCATCACTTTCTAAAGCTAACTCTAAATTAATTTTGGCTTCTTCTAAGTTACCATTTTGGATTTCTGCTATTACAATTTCAGAATATTTCATATTTTTCACATCGTCTTCCTCTAATTAGATTATTCCCATTTTAGCATATGTAATCGATAATTTCACGGTTATGGAATGATTAATGATGATTCACTGATTCCATTACTTACTTTACTATTTTCGTGAAATAAAAACCCTCTAAAGCATCCAAGCAATAGAGGGTGTCAAACTATTTTAAGATTGTTTAAATTCATCCAACCATACTTTTTCTTGTTCAGTTAATGTTAAATTATTTAACATATCGGGTCTTCTTTCAAAAGTTCGGCGCAGAGATTCTTTGTTTCGCCATTCTTCAATTCGTCCGTGATGACCACTTGTCAATACTTCAGGTACTGTCATCCCTCTATATTCTGCGGGTCTTGTGTAATGTGGATGTTCTAATAAGCCAGTTGAATGGGAGTCTTCTATAATCGAAGATTCATTTCCAACAACTCCAGGCAACAAACGGACAGTCGCATCAATCATTACCATCGCTGCTAATTCGCCACCTGTTAATACATAGTCTCCTAAAGAAACCTCATCCGTCACCAATGTACGAATACGCTCATCATATCCTTCATAATGGCCACAAATAAAGACTAAGTGCTCTTCTTTCGAAAACTCTTCAGCCATATTTTGGTCAAATGGTTTACCAGCCGGATCCATTAAGATAACTCGCTTCGGGACATTTTGGTTATTTTCTTCAATTTCATCCATTGCTTCGAAAATAGGTTCAGGTTTCAGTAACATACCTGCACCCCCACCATATGGCGTATCGTCGACCATCCCATGCTTGCCTACTCCAAACTTACGAAAGCTAATCGGATTAATCTCAACATGTTCTGCATCAATCGCTCTTTTAATCAATGAATATGCAAATGGACTTTCAAACATTTCAGGGAATAGTGTTAGAATATCAATCTTCATCTGTATCTAATCCTTCTAAAACATGCACTGTAATAATTTTATCATCCATATTAACATCACGAATAACGGATTCTATATTTGGCAATAACAAGTCTTTTTTCCCTTGGCGTTTAACAACCCACACATCATTGGCCGGTAAAAATAAAATATCAGATAGTTTTCCGATTGCTTCATTTGCTTCGTTAACGACTTGCGAACCGATTAATTGGCTTGCGTAATATTCATTGTCACCTAATTCGGGCAATAAATCTTCATCAATCATTAAATAATGTGTTTTGAAATGCTCTACATCATTAATATTAGCGTATTCTTCAAACGTTAATAAATCGAATGATTTATGAACTCGATGAGACTTAACCGTCACAGGGATATATTCATTTTCTGCAAGTTTTACAACTAGTTTTGAACCTTTTTTATAACGTTCTTCCGGACTGTCCGTCGTTGACTGGACGCGAACTTCTCCCCTAATCCCATGTGTATTTACAATTTTTCCAACTTCTAAATAATTTGCCATAAGAAACTCCTAAAATTTTATAGTTTTTAAAGATAATCATTGTCTAATTATTTCATCTTTAATAAAAAAAATCTCTCAAAAAGAATCTGAATTCACAGATATTTTGAGAGATCTTATTACGGACGAGCTTTAATCCACAATCGTTAAGCGAACACGTTTTGGTCCATCATATTTTACACTGTAAACGATTGAACGAATCGCTTTCGCAATACGACCACGCTTACCTATGACACGCCCTACATCATCCGGATGAACAGATAATAAGTATTCATGGAAATCATCTGTTTCTTGAAGACTTAATTCTAATTCTTCAGGATGACTTAGAAGTGCAGATACAATCGTTTCAATTAAATTTCTCATTTCTGTGTCAGTCATGTTCTCATCCTTTGTAATTTTCTAAATGGAAAATTAGTTGTTCTTTTTGTTTTCAAGTTTTTCGTTATGGAATCTTTCCATTACGCCTTGGTCTGATAATAATTTACGTACTGTATCAGATGGTTTTGCACCATTGTGTAACCATTGGATTGCACTTTCAGTGTCAATTCTAACTTCTTTTGGTTCTGATACTGGGTTGTAAATTCCGATTTCTTCAATAACTCCACCTGTTGCTGCTTTACGTGAATCTGCAACGACTACACGGTAGAAAGGACGTTTTTTAGAACCCATTCTTTTTAAACGAATTTTTACTGCCATTATATTTCCTCCTAATTAATTCAATGTTCATTATTTTTTTAAAGAGTAAGCTTGTTAAGTAAATGCACTTGACACGTTTTACTCACGAAATATATAATATCACGTTTCAATCAGCTTGTAAAGTCTTTTTTCTTTACATCATTATTTTGGCTCATTTAATTTCCGAATATTACGGTTAACATGTGAAATGAAGCCCTCATCACTACCAATTTGAAGCTGATCACCAGGTAACAATGTTATCTCACCATGCGGTAAGAACTCATGGTCATTTCGCTTAATTTTAATAATTTTTGAATTATATGGGAAGTCAATATTCTGGACTTTTTCACCATCTAATTGACTGTTATGAGAAACAGTCACATCAATCATGGCAATTTTACCAGCAAAAATACTCGGATAAACACTTGTTTTATTACGTAGTGTAATTTCATCAGTCGGTTCTAATCCAAGGAAATCTGAAATTACATATGCCGCTAAACAGACAATCGAAATAGACATCATCTGATCAACAGAGCCTGTTAATTCAGTAATCAACACGATTCCAGTAAGTGGAGCTTTAGTCGTTGCGGTAAAAAATCCGCCCATTCCATAAATAACAAAGTTTCTTAAATAATGGGGCTCCATACCGGTTAATTCAATAATTATATTTCCATAAATTGCTCCTATTAATGCTCCAAATGCCAAACTTGGTACAAGTGATCCTCCTGGAATACCTGAACCATAAGCTAACTGAAACAATATAAAGCGGGCAACTAAAATAACCAATAAGGTAGATGAAGCAAATTGCTCAGAGGCAACAGCCGCAATAATGGAAGTACCTCCACCAAGCATCGATGTCCAAAATAGTCCAATTAAAATGACAAATATAAATGGGATATAACCATGTAGATAACGAGGAATAGGTATCCAATTATAAAACTTGGGTGTCCCTACAAAAATTCCTCGTTGAAATATCCAGCCTCCAAGAGCTAAAATAAATCCAAATAAAACAAGGTAGATATAACCTTCAATTGGAAACAAGGTAGTAGGCCCAAGACCGATAGCAGCTTCTACTCCAAATAATCGATAAGCTACAAAAGAAGCAGATATCGATGCGGAGAACACAGATAAAATAAGAACATTCGAAAAACGATGATGAATCTCCTCTAGAACTAAAACAAATGCTGATAATGGAGCATTAAATGCTGCAGCTAAACCTGCTGCTGCACCACTTGAAATAAATATATTTTCTTGCGATTTATTTCCTTTTAGAACTTTATTTAATCCTTGCCCAACCATACCACCAATTTGGATGGATGGTCCTTCTTGGCCAAGTGGAATACCCATTCCTAAGACAAGTGCACTTCCAACAAATTTTCTCCACATAACCGATAACCAATTCAACTTTAAGGTGCCTTGTAGTTGTCCTTTTAACTCAGCTACACCATTTCCTTGAATATGTGGTTCATCTCGTCCTAAAATGATAACAATTGTTGCAATAATCCCAATACCTAATAGCCATGCGATAATCCAAATAGGATTTAATTTTAAAAATTCATATACACTCGGCATAAAATCCAAAAGAACATGAATAATCATTCGAAAAGCACTTACGACTGTTCCCGCAATAGCCCCTACAAAGATCCCTTTTAAAACAAATTTTATTTTAGACCATGGTAATACTTTTAAGCGTTCCATACATCCTCCAATATGAATATAATATGCTTACTAAATTAACAAATATCCGATTATTAATCAATGAGATAAGTAAATTTTAGTGATATTTTAAAAACGAGTCGCCTTTACGACCAATTACCTTAAAAAATGTGTGCATTAATCAAAGTTACCGACCGATTTTTGCGAATAATTACCTTATAAATGGTAATTAATATCTTAACCAGAATAGTCTAAAGATACTGTTTCAATCGTTTTTTCGAAAATTCCACCTAGTAAATATGGTTTATAATCGCTTTTTCGAAAATTCCACCTAGTAAATACCTTTTCTGAGAACAACAAATTTAAATAGCGGTATAAATTGTAGACCTAGCTCTCTATCCCTGTATTAGTCCTAACAAAAAATGGTGTAAATAAATCATATTTTGATTTATTCACACCATTGATAATATTACGCAGAAAATTATTTTCTTCTACGCTTAATTTTCTTTTTCTTTTTACGTTGTTGTGATCGAGCTGCATTTTGTAATGCCTTTTTGCCCATTTGACCACCAAAACCATTTCCAAACATTTGATCTAATCCAGCAGGCATTTTACCACCTGTCAGACCTGCCATCATTTCACGCGTTTGTTTGAATTGCTTAATTAGTTTGTTTACTTCTTGTAATGGACGCGCAGAACCAGCCGCAATACGTTTTCGACGACTTTGGTTTAATAAATCTGGATCTTCACGTTCAGCATTCGTCATGGATAAAACGATTGCTTTCATATAATCTAGTTCTCTCTCATCTACTTCAAAATCATTCATACCTGGAATACTACTCATACCAGGAATCATTTTTAATAGTTGGTCTAAAGGTCCCATATTACGCATTTGATCCATTTGCTCGATGAAGTCATTGAAATCATAGCGGTTTTCTGCCATTTTTTGTGCTAATTCTTCTGCACGTTTCTCATCCACTTCTTCTTGGGCACGCTCGATAAGCGTTAATAAGTCTCCCATACCTAAGATACGGTTTGCCATTCGATCTGGATAAAACGGTTCAATGGCATCTAATTTTTCACCCGTACCTGTAAACTTAATTGGTTTCCCCGTTACTTCACGAATTGAAAGTGCGGCACCACCACGAGTGTCACCATCTAATTTCGTTAATATAACACTTGTTATGTCTAATTGATCATTAAATGAGTCGGCAACGTTAACGGCATCTTGACCAGTCATCGCATCAACTACTAAGAAAATCTCATCGGGTTGAACAGCGGTCTTTACATCTTTTAATTCAGTCATTAAGACTTCATCGATGTGTAAACGACCAGCCGTATCAATAATAACAAGGTCACGGTTTTGAGCTTTCGCTTCTTCTAATCCACGTTTCGCAATTTCAACTGGACTAACTTGGTCCCCCATACTAAATACAGGAATATCCAATTGTTTTCCAAGTGTTTCTAACTGATCAATCGCTGCTGGACGATAAATATCTGCCGCTACTAACATTGGCTTCATATTTTTATTTTTTCTTAAATAGTTTGCTAATTTACCGGCAGTTGTTGTTTTACCTGCACCTTGTAAACCAGTCATCATAAATACAGTTGGTGGCACATCTGAAATTACAATATCAGATTGCTCTCCACCCATTAATTCAGTCAACTCATCATAAACAATCTTTACAACTTGCTGACCACCATTTAAACTCTCAAGAACTTCTTCTCCTAGAGCTTTTTCTTTAATTGTTTTTACAAATTTTCTTACAACTTTATAGTTAACGTCCGCTTCTAATAAAGCAAGACGGACTTGACGCATAGCGTCATTGATATCTTGTTCAGATACTTTTCCTTTTTTACGCAATGATGAAAAAGCATCTTGCAAGCGTCCTGTTAAACCTTCAAAGGCCATTTAAGCTAGTTCCCCTCTCCTGATGAATCTTGCATGACATCTTCAATCAATTCCATTAATTTTGTATCGTTTTGATAGGTTTCATTAACGTAATTTAAAATATTGTTTAATGCCTGCTTACGATTTTCAAACTCTTCGACAAATTTTAATTTTTCTTCATAGTTTATCAAGGCATCTTCGGCACGTTTAATACTGTCATAAATAGCTTGTCGACTAACGCCATGATTGTCTGCAATTTCTGCCAACGTATGATCTTCTTCATAGTACTCAGCCATATGTTGCGCCTGTTTAGGCGTCAGTAGCTCACCATAAAAAGAAAATAAAAAATTCATTCGTAATGTTTTTTCTAATTCCATATTATTCCCTAATTTCTGAATTTGATTAGCTTACTAAATCTTTAAATAATCCATATGCAAATTTTTCAGAATCAAATGGTCGTAAATCTTCCATTTTTTCACCTAACCCAATAAATTTAACCGGAATACTTAGCTCTTTACCAATTGCAAGTACGATACCACCTTTGGCTGTACCATCCATTTTAGTCAAAGCGATACCGGTTACTTTCGTCACTTCTTGGAATTGTTTAGCTTGATTTAGTGCATTTTGTCCAGTTGTAGCATCTAAAACTAAAATCGTCTCATGTGGTGCGTCTGGAATTTCACGCTCAATTACTCGGTTCATTTTAGCTAATTCATCCATTAAATTCTTTTTATTCTGTAAGCGACCAGCCGTATCAACAAGTAAGTAATCACTATTATTATTCTGTGCTTGTTTAATAGCGTCATAAACGACAGCTGAAGGGTCTCCACCTTGCTCAGAAGAAACAACTTCTGCACCAACTCGGCCACCCCATACTTTTAACTGCTCAATTGCTCCTGCACGGAATGTATCTCCAGCAGCTAACGTAACTGATCGACCTTCACTGATTAGTTGATGAGCTAATTTTGCAATTGTGGTTGTTTTACCAACACCATTTACTCCAACAAATAAAATAACGGTTAAGCCATTTGGATTCGTTTTAAATTCAACATAATCTGGATTCGTTTCTTCATACATGTTAATCATTGTACGAACCAACACTCGCTCAGCATCTTCAACTGTACGAATATTCTCGACTTTTGCTTCATAGCGCATCACATCTGAAATCGCCATTGTTGCTTCAAATCCAACATCTGATTCAATTAATAAATCTTCTAGTTCTTCAAAAAATTCCTCGTCTTCATAACGGAAACTCGCCATCATTTCTTTGAATCGACGAGTAAATGATTTTCTTGGTTTTTCTAATCCTTCTTCATAAGAAGTGATATCTTTTTCTATATTTTTTGTTTCATTTAGGTCTACTTTTGTTTCTTCACCCGTAAAGACTGATTTAATACGGTCAAATAAACTCAATTTATTCAGCCTCATTTCTATTTATTCTATTTTACTTTGATATACCATTACTAAGTTTAACATATTTTACGACATATCTTAAATGTAACTTCATAGTTTTTAAACTTTCATAGCCTTTTATAAATTTTGTGATTGAAGCGCGATTTTTCGAATAGCATGAGCAACGCCACTTTCATCGTTCGTCTTCGTTATATAAGTAGCGGATTCTTTTACAATATCGATTGCGTTACCCATTGCTACGCCTACTCCAGCTTGCTGAACGAGAGACAGATCATTTTCTTGGTCACCAATTCCCATGATTTCACTTTTATCTAGATTCAACATTTCTCCAACAATACGCATAGCATGTCCTTTATCAACATTCTGAGGTAATATTTCAAGAATCGTATCTTGAGATTTATAAATATTGAACTTCTCATGAAATTCTTTTGGAATTTTTGAAATGACTTCATCCAATTCATGCGCCGGACGACTCATAACTGCTTTATTAATTGTAAATGGATTGGGTAAATCTTGAATATCTATATTTGAAAATTGTAATGCTTGATCTGCAGGTATATTTGTAAGTCCTTTATTATAAATCGACTCTCTTCCTACAGGATAAGTCGGTTCGTATACAAAATCTAAATCAATAAAGTTAACTGGCAAATTCAATAATTGCGAGAGTTCATAAATAGCCAGACAATCATCTCGTGTCAAAGTCATTTCATGGACTATTTCACCAGTATTCGTTTTTTGTATCAAGCCACCATTATATGTAATGGCTAAATCTTCTTCACTTTTTAAGCCAACTTCATCCAATAGATAACTCATTGAACGGAGTGGACGACCCGTACATAAGACAACTTTGATTCCTGCGGCTTTTGCTTCTTGAATGGCATCAAAATTTTCTTCAGACACCATTCGATTCGAATCTAGCAATGTACCGTCTAAATCAATAGCAATCAGTTTAATTCCCAATATTATTATCCTCCTACTCGTTTAAGACACACCATCATAAGCTTGTGCTTCACTCAAGCTGACTGAAACAATCTTAGATATTCCTTTTTCTTGCATCGTAATGCCGTATAATTGATCGGCATGTTCCATGGTTCCCTTACGATGGGTAATAACGATGAACTGTGTATCATTATCAAATTCTTCTAAATATTTACCAAAACGATCAACGTTTGCATCATCTAGTGCAGCCTCTGCCTCATCTAAAATACAAAACGGTATTGGGTTAACTTGAATAATCGCAAATAAGAGTGAAATGGCAGTTAATGCTCTTTCACCACCTGATAATAAACTTAAGCGAGTTAATCTCTTTCCTGGTGGTTGAGCAATAATTTCAATTCCGGTTTCCAATAAATTATCTGGATCATTTAAAACAAGTTCTGCATAACCTCCACCAAACATTTTAGGGAATACGTTTGAAAATTCTTTTTGAATTTTATCAAATGTTTCCTTAAATTGTTTTTCAACAATGGCATCCATTTCATCCATTGTGTTATATAGATTAGCTTTTGCTTCAATTAGATCATTTTGTTGACCCGATAAAAATTCGTAACGACCAGCAATGGATTCATATTCTTCAATCGCATTAACGTTTACTGGCCCAAGTTCTTCAATACCTCGTTTTAAGAGTCGAACTTGTTTTTGAGCCTCTTCAATTTCGATATCTAAATGTTCTAATAATTTAGCTTCTTCATATCCAATTTTATATTCATCAACCAAGTAATTTAATAGATGATCGGTCTTTACATCATTTCTAGAAATACTGACATCTAATTTAGATTTTTCTTCTGATAAATATTGTCTTCTACCATTTAAAACGGTCAGTCTTTCCTTATAGTCTTTAGAAGTTTGAGTTTCTTCTTGATAGGTTACTTTATGAGCGGTTTGCTCTTTCTCAATTTCTTCTTGTTTCATCGTATAAGTTTTTAATTGCTCTTCTAAAGTTTCTTTTGAAATCATTTGTACGTCGTCACTAAACGCTACAATATCATCTGTTAATTCTTTTATGTGCTCATTATTTTGAGTGATTTGACGTTCTAAACTTTCTTGTGTCGTACGAATAGAAGCTAATTCTTCTCTTAAATCGGTACGGTTTTCATTTAGATTTTGGATTTCATGGGTTAATTTTTCTTTTTCTTCTTCAATATTTTCTTGCTCACTTGTTAGAAGTTCCATACGATTATTACAATCTTCAACTTTAATTGTTATATCAGATAACTGTTTCTCAACCATACTTAGCTGTTCTTTTTGAGCATCATATTGTTTTAATTGTTCATCCGCTTCGAAAGAAGTAACTTTTAATTCTCGTTCTAAACGATCAACTTGTTGTTCTAAACTTTCTAACTCTGATTTCAATCGCTGTTCATCAATACGCAGTGTTTCCCCTTGTGAACGCGTTTCTTGCAATTGCGTTTCTATTGTAACTAACGCTTCTTCAGCTTCTGTATGATTTTTTACAAGCTGTTGTAGTACTTTTTCATTTTCTGAAATGAATTTAGTGAGGTTATCCAATTCAACTTTTTGAGAGAAAATTGGACTCGTATTATTTTGGCGTCCGCCTCCACCGGTCATCGAACCACCAGCATTCATGACATCCCCCTCTAAAGTTACAACACGATTTCTAAATTGAATCGCACGGGCAATTTCGTTTGCAGCTTCTAATGTATCCGCAACAATTGTATGCCCTAGTAAGTTATCGATAATTGTTTGAACTTGTGGGTCATTTCCAACTAATTCACTTGCAATACCAACATACCCTGGGATTGATTGAATATTTTGTTTCACAGATTCAGAAACATATCGTGGTTTAATAGATGTTAACGGTAAGAACGTTGCACGACCACTCTTATGTTGTTTTAAGAAATTAATCGCATCTCGACCGGATTTTTCATTTTCAACAACAATAAATTGTCCACTACTTCCCAAGACAGTATCAATCGCTTGAATGTAGTCCTCTGGAATACGAATCAATTCAGCAACTGTTCCAATAATACCCTTGATTTGCTCTTTGTTTTTCATAATTGAACGAACACCTGCATAGTAACCTGCATAATTATCTTGCATTTCAAGCAGGCTACTTTGTTTTGCTTTCGCCCGTTCTAATTCATTGATTGTTTTATTAACACTCGTTGCTTTTACTTGGATAGACTCTCTGCCTTGATTAAAAGCTGTTTCCAATTCACTATACTGGCTTAACATTTCAAGTAGTTGTTGATTAACCGTTTGGTAACTACTCTTCTTTTCTTCTAGAGCTTCTTGGTTATTCCGAACGCTCTCTTCAAGATCAGATAGAATAGTCTTTGACTTCTCTTCGGTTAAAGAATTGCGCTCTAACATTTGTTCTAAATGCTTTATTTCATTTTTATAAGAGGTTTGTTGTTGTAACAATTCAATATAAAGGCTACGAAGTTCTTCTTTTTGAAGCTCCTTATCGCCTTCCAAGTAATTTCTATCCTCAACTAACTGATTCATTTTAGCGGTTAGTTCATTAAGTGCTTTATTTTTGACTTTGAAATTTTTAGTTACTTCATCCAACTGTTTAACCAGCTCATCGGTTCGATCTTTTATTTGTTGGATTGATGCTTCTTTTTCACCAATAAACACTTCACGATGACGTTCTTTTTCATCATAAAGCTTTAGGGATGACTCAGTTCTTTCTTTTTGACGAACAACATCCACTAGCTCTCTATTAAGCATTTCACGTTGTGCTTCTAACTCATTTAAGCGTTGTTGATGCAGCTCAATAGTCATTTCAAGTTCTGCACTATCTTCTTGATTTTTTGTTAATTCAGATTGTATCTCTTGTTGTTTGACTTTTTCTTCTTTGATTTTATTTATGTAGTCAGTAATTTGCCAAACGGTCACGCCAATATCTAAATCTGTTAACTTTTCTTTTTGCTCTATGTAAGATTGGGCAATATCCGATTGTTTTTTTAATGGTTCTAATTGTGCTTCTAATTCATAAATAATATCCTGAACACGATCTAAGTTCTCTTGAGTTTGGCTCAGTTTCTTTTCAGCATCTTGTTTTCGTACTTTATATTTAAAAACGCCCGCGGCTTCTTCAAAAATCCCACGACGATCTTCTGGTTTTGAGTTAAAAATCGCTTCAACCTGACCTTGTGAAATGATTGAAAAAGATTCCTTCCCTAAACCTGAATCCATAAATAAATCCACAATGTCTTTCAAGCGACATTCTTGTTTATTGATCATATACGTCGAATCACCAGACCGTGAAATTCGACGCAGTACACTGACTTCTTCATAACCAATATCTAAATATTCATCTGAGTTATCAAGAATAATCTCAACTTCTGCAATATTCAGTGGTTTACGTTCATGTGTTCCTGAAAAAATAACATCATTCATACGAGTTCCACGTAGCGTCTTCGCAGACTGTTCACCCATTACCCAGCGAATCGCTTCGATAATATTTGACTTTCCACTTCCGTTGGGACCTACAATTGCAGTAACCCCTTCGTTAAATTCTAAAATCATTTTATCTGGGAACGACTTAAATCCTTTAATGATAATTTTCTTTAACTGCATGGATATACGACTCCTCTGTCATAAATAATCATTTAATTATAATAAAATGACTATTTAATCTTGTTCATCCTTAACTAAATTCTCGTAAGCCGATTGAGCCGCATTTTGTTCTGCTCTCTTTTTAGAAGTTCCCACACCAATACCCATGGCATCGCCTTCTATTTTAACCTCGACTTTAAACTCTCTAGCGTGGTCAGGTCCACTTGTATCAATGACTTGATATTCTATCTGAACCACACCATCTTTTTGCATAAATTCTTGTAATGCTGTCTTGTAATCCATCCCATGAGAGAAATCACCTGTAGATATTTTCGGGAATAACACTTTACTTAAAATACCTCGAGCGACTTCAAATCCTTGATCTAAATAAATTGCACCAATAAAAGCTTCGAACACATCACATAATAATGAAATGCGCTCTCTACCGTTTGACTGTTCTTCTCCTCTACCGAGTAAAATATACTTCGGTAAGCCGCTTTCTACTGCTAGCTCAGAGAGAGTTTCAGCTCGAACAGAAGTTGCTCTCATTTTGGTTAATTTTCCTTCTGGTAGATCTGGGTATTTTTTATAGAGGTAATCCGATACGATTAATTCAATAACCGCATCGCCTAAAAATTCTAATCGCTCTAAATGTTCTAATTCTGTTTCTCGATGATCATTCGCATAGGATGAATGAGTAAATGCAACATATAATAACTGATTGTTTTTAAATTGCACATCAAACTTGTCAGAAATATGTTGTTCTAATCCTTTTATCATATTTTCACCTTTTTCTATTTCAGATAATACTTGTATTATTATACTGTAAGAACCAACAAAATGAAACTCGAACAGTAATTTAAACCCAATCGATTCATTAAAAAAGAACTCACTTTTCTGACAAACATTATTTTATGTCTGTACAGAAAGTGAATTCTCATATTTATTATCTATTTTATATTAAAAATCATCGAAGTCTTCTTCTTCATCTACCTCTTCAAATTCTCGATCGATATTATGATAAGAAGTATTGGAATTATTCTCAAAATCACGACTCCAGTTGGATGTTTTTGTATCTTTTGAAGTATTTGAGCTCGAAGATTGATTCCCGTTAAATTTTCTAAAAACCCAAATGATTAATCCAAGTACTACGATTAACCAAAAGTATCGAAAGAATAGATACATGCTTCCTCTAATAATAAAACTTAAAATAATTAAAGCAATCATACATCCAAACATTGAACATCCTGGTCCGTAGACTCGATAATTTCCTCGATTATTAAAGTACATCATTTCACGTCCTCAAAATAAACTAGATTTTTCAATCTACTACATTTCTATTTTAGCATAAAAATAGCGGTTTCTAGCATAAAAAAAGGCAATAGACGAAAAATCCGTCTAAAGCCTTAGTTAAATCTTCATCTCTTAAGTCTAAACCATTTAGAATGGTCTTTCATCTGGGCTGATCATACTACCTGCTAAACCTTTTAATCCGTCCATTATCTTCATGTCTTCTTCTGAAATCTCAAAATCAAAGACATTTGCATTTTCTTCCGCTCTTGATAGAGTTGAAGATTTTGGTAGTGGAAGGAATCCATGTTGTAAACTCCAACGTATCGCAACTTGTGCAATTGATTTATTATATTTTTCAGCTAGTTCCTTCATAGCAGGAACATCAAATATTTTACCTGTTCCTAATGGACTGTATGCTTCAGATAATATATTCAATTCTTTGTTTCTTGCTACAGTGTCAGGTTGCATTTCACTCGGATTTAATAGAATCTGATTAACTGTAGGCATAACTTGAACAGAATCAATCAACGCATCCAAATGATGCGGCATGAAATTAGAAACACCAAGAGAGCGAATTTTACCCTGTTGTTGAGCTTCTTCCATTGCTCGCCAGCTTTCAATATTTGATTCTTGCCAATTTTCTCTATATTGTTTTGGATTTGGCCAGTGAATTAAAAACAAATCAATATAGTCTAAACCAAGTAATCCTAAAGACTCATCTATTGATTTTTTAGCTAATTCATACGTATGATTTTGATTATTCAATTTTGTCGTGATAAATAATTCTTCACGAGCTATTCCACTATTTTTAATACCATTACCAACAGCTTCTTCGTTACCATACATTTGTGCTGTATCAATATGTCTGTAACCAACATTTATAGCATTTTCAACTACTTTAGTTGTATGTTCATCATTAGGCATTTGCCAAGTTCCAAAGCCAATCTTAGGTACTTGTACGCCATCACTTAGTGTATATGTTTCATTTAATCCCATATTAAAATACCGCCTTCAAAAAGTTTTAAAATAATTATAGCACAGGTTCACTTTTTCATACAATTAAGAGTCTTTCTATTTTTTTACTGTATTTCAACTATTCTTGTTTTGTGATAAAGTCTTAAAGACTACAAAAATAGATGGTGAGAATATGATAACAATTGGTTTAACGGGTTGGAGTGACCATGATTCACTAGTAAGGGATAAGAAAAGAAAGCTTGAAGATTATGCTAGTCACTTTCCTTTTGTAGAATTAGATACTAGCTTCTATGGCATTCCTTCAGAAAAAAGTATCCAATCTTGGATAGATAAAACACCCGAAACATTTCAATTTATTCCAAAGGCTTATAGCGGAATGACTTTGCATAGTGATTACGATCAATATTATGGAACTATTGAAGAAATGTTTGATATATATAAAGTTCGATTTTACCCGATGATTGCTGCGAAAAAAATCAAAGCTTTTTTATTTCAATTCCCGCCTTTTTTTCATTGTACAGCTGAAAACATTGATTATTTAATTCAGATTAGTAAATACATGGGGACTTTACCGGTTGCCATAGAATTCAGACATAAAAGTTGGTATAGTGAAGAAAACAAAGAAAATACTTTAAAGTTATTAAAGATGCTTCATTATATTCATGTTGTTGTTGACCAACCACAGACACCTTCAAACAGCGTTCCAAAAGTTTTAAAAGCAACAAATAACAACTTAACGCTCTATCGTTTACATGGTCAAAATTATTCGGGTTGGCTAAATGCAACTGATGATCCTGCTTGGCGAGCTAATCGTACGTTATATGATTATAAGTCAGAGGAACTTGAACAAATTAAGCAACATACACTCGATTTAAAAAAACAATCAAAAGAAGTAGCTGTTATTTTTAATAATAATTCAGGTGGTCATGCGAGTAAAAACGCCAAAGAATTACAAACAATGCTAAATATTGATTTTGGAGACTTAAATCCAATGCAACTAGATTTATTTTAGGAATCAGAGAGGAATTAAAGAATGAAATTAACTGTTTTATATGAGGATAATCACTTATTAATTGTTGAAAAACCAGTGAATATGCCTGTACAAGAAGACGATTCGAAAGATTTAGATTTACTTAACCTGGGTAAACAATACTTAGTTGAAAAGTATAATAAACCTGGTGAAGCATTTTTAGGACTAGTCCATCGCTTAGATCGACCAGTTGGAGGGGCTATTCTCTTTGCTAAAACGTCTAAGGCTGCCTCAAGAGTTTCAAATGAAATCCGATTGAATCGATTAGACCGTGTTTACTACACAGTGGTTAGAGGTTTACCTCGCGAAAACAAGGCAACATTAACAGATTTTTTATTGAAAGATACAAAGAAAAATATAACTTCTGTCGTTGACCAATCAAACAAGCAAGCAAAAAAAGCGATACTAGATTTTGAAGTAATAGCTAGAAATAAAAAAGAAGATTTAAGTCTCTTAAAAGTGAAATTGCATACAGGTCGAAGCCATCAAATCCGCGTACAATTAGCTCATATGGGTCACCCAATTTATGGTGATCAAAAATATGGCCGTCACGTCAATAAAGTTGGACAGCAAATCGCTTTGTGGGCTTATCAATTAGGGGTCAAGCATCCTACCAAAGATGAAATAATAACGGTAACATGTGATTCTCCAAATGAATACCCTTGGAATTTATTTAAATGATAATTGAAATCGGGAGAAGACCTTTTAATAAGGTTTTCTCCCGATTTTAGTTTATACGACTTGACCCGCAAGTGTATCTACAAAATGTCCTAGCGCCCAATCATGTCCTGCTTGATTAAAACTCGCAACACCATTTTTGTGAATGACAATTTTAAAGCCTTTATTATAAGCATCTACTGCTGTATGCAGGACACAAATATCCGTACAAACGCCTACAATATGAAGTTCTTCAATGCCGCGCTCTCTTAATTTAATTTCTAAATTTGTTCCAGCAAATGCAGAGTATCGTGTTTTATCAAAATATTCGACTTGTTTACTCTCTTTAATTTCTTGATAGAAGTCCTCCAATTCCCCATATAAATTTCGACCAGCAGTTCCCGCTATATTATGCGGTGGAAATAATTTACTTTCAGGATGATGTTTATCATCCTTATAATGAACATCAATTAAGAAAGCAATATAATCTTCATCTTCATAAAAATCCTTTGTTAATTGTACAATGTAGTCATGCAATAGTTGCCCGGGTTCACCACAAGTCAATGCTCCATCTGTAGCTACAAAATCATTGGTGTAATCAATATTTAATAATGCTTTTTTCATTTGTTAACCTCCTTAATCATATCATAGCACAGTTTCAATAATTCGGGTTAGAAATAATATCCATCATGGATGTCCATTTCATTATGAAATATCTCTTCCTAATAACTTCAAAATTCGGTACAATAGAAATTGTATTTTAAAAGGAGTGACTATTTTGAAACAAAATGATTTAAAACAACATAAACAAAATCCAATTGCATGGATGATACAAATTTTTAAAGGAATGTTAATCGGCTCAGGTGCCATTTTACCTGGTGTGAGTGGTGGAGCATTAGCCGCAATATTTGGATTATATGAACCGATTATTACTTTTTTAGCAGACATCAAGAAAGATTTCTGGAAAAACGTAATGTATTTCTTACCTGTAGGCTTGGGGGCAATATTAGGAATCTTCGTTTTAGCAACACCAATTGATTATGGATTACAGTATTACCCGGTTCATATTTTATGGGGTTTCATTGGTGCTATTTTGGGTACATTCCCTTCTTTATATAAAGAAGCTGGAAAAGAAGGCCGTGAAAAGAAACATATTATTTTCGCAATCATTACGGCAATATTAATGTTTTCACTTTTAACTTGGGCAAATAAAAACTTAAATGTTGACGTTCCAAGAAACACTTTATCTTGGTTATTTGCGGGAGGTATTTTTGCTAGTGGATTAGTTGTTCCTGGATTGAGTCCTTCAAACTTCTTAATCTACTTCAATTTATACCAACCGTTAACGGAAGGTATTCGAACATTGAATTTTTCGATTATTATTCCCGTTGGGATTGGAGCAGTTATTGTTGTATT
>CAZTXI010000008.1:0-2329 GCA_964617265.1 uncultured Carnobacteriaceae bacterium
GAGAAAAGTGTATGATATAAAGGATTAAACGAGAAAGTAAATGATAGTCTTTTTATAAAGCGAGTTTGGGATAGTGAGAGCCGAACTAAAAGAGTCATTGAAAGGGCGCCGTTTTGGTTTTTAAATATTATTTAAAAGTGCTGACGTTGTCTGACGTCAGAAATAGGGTGGAACCGCGAGAACTCGTCCCTATACTGATAGGTTACTGTCGGTATAGGGATGAGTTTTTTTGTTTGATTCCTATTATAAGATGCCATACCTATCTAAGATAGAACGTTATAAATTAAGAGGAGTGAATAACATGTCAAAAAAAGCGTTAACTTTTCAAGAAATTATTTTAACATTACAAGAATTTTGGGCAGATCAAAACTGTTTATTGATGCAAGCTTATGATACAGAAAAAGGTGCAGGAACAATGAGCCCTTATACATTCTTACGTTCATTAGGTCCGGAACCTTGGAATGCAGCGTATGTCGAACCATCTAGAAGACCAGCGGACGGACGCTATGGCGATAATCCAAACCGTTTATATCAACACCATCAATTTCAAGTTGTGATGAAACCTTCACCAAAAAATATTCAAGAATTATACTTAAAGAGTTTAGTTGCATTGGGTATTAATCCACGTGAACATGATATCCGATTTGTCGAGGACAACTGGGAAAACCCGTCGCTAGGTTGTGCTGGTTTAGGTTGGGAAGTTTGGCTAGACGGAATGGAAGTAACGCAATTTACTTACTTCCAACAAGTTGGTGGTTTAGAAGTTGATTCGGTTACAGCTGAATTAACATATGGTTTAGAGCGTCTAGCATCTTACATTCAGGATGTTGAAAGTGTTTATGACATCGAATGGACTGAGGGTGTTAAATACGGTGAAATCTTCAAAGAAGCTGAATATGAGCATTCTGTTTACACATTTGATGAAAGTAACTTAGAAATGCTATTTGAATTACTAGAAACGTATGAAAAAGAAGCAACTAAATTAATTGCACAAGGACTTGTTCACCCAGGTTATGATTATGTTCTGAAATGTAGTCACATTTTTAACCTAATTGATGCTCGTGGAGCAGTATCAGCAACTGATCGACCAGCGTATCTTGGACGAATTCGTACGATGGCTCGAAATATCGCGAAATCATTTTTAAATGAACGAGCAAAACTAGATTTCCCATTATTAAAAGAAGAAACAGATAAATGGGTCGAAAAATATCATTTAGAAGCGGAGGCAAAATAACATGACACACACACTGTTATTAGAGATTGGTTTAGAAGACATGCCTGCACACGTAATTGTAAAAGCCGAAAATCAATTAGTGAATAAAACAAAACAACTCTTAAATGATGCTAAAATACCATTTGGAGAAGTAACTAGTTTTTCAACTCCAAGACGTTTTACGGTTAAAATTGAGGAGATTGCAGAAAAACAGCCAGATGAAGACTTAACAGTTAGAGGACCGGCTCAAAGAATTGCACAAGATGCTGAAGGTAATTGGACCAAAGCTGCAATTGGTTTCTCAAAAGGGCAAGGTGGATCAGTTGAAGATCTTGTTATAAAAGATGAAAATGGTGAGCCATACGTTTATATTGAAAAATTTATTCCAGGTAAATCTTCTTTTGAAATTCTAAAAGATTTAGCAACAGTAGTTGAGACGATTGAATTTCCTAAAAATATGAAATGGGGAACAACAAATTACCAATATGTTCGCCCAATTCATTGGTTAGTAGCTTTATTAGATGATCAAGTTATTCCATTTGAAGTTTTTGAAGTTGAAACTGGACAAGAAACCCAAGGCCATCGATTCTTAGGTGGTCCAATTACCATTAATCATCCAGACGAATATGAAGAAAAACTGGCTGAAGAGTTTGTTATTGCCAAACGATCAAAACGTCAAGAGATGATTATCGATCAACTAGAATCTTTATGTAAAGCAGAAAACTGGGCGGTGCCAACGAATTATACTGACTTATTAGAAGAAGTAACAGATCTTGTTGAATACCCAACGGTGTTTTATGGTTCGTTTGAAGAGTCTTTCTTAGAGGTCCCAGAACCAGTATTAGTTACATCGATGATTGATCATCAAAGATACTTCCCTGTTCGTAGCTTAGATAATCAAGATAAATTATTACCGTATTTTATTTCAGTTAGAAATGGAAATGCCGAACATATTGAAATTGTTGCAAAAGGTAATGAAAAAGTATTATCAGCTCGTTTAGCGGATGCTAAATTCTTCTATGATGAAGATCAAAAAGTATCTATTGCAGATTTTAATGAAAAATTAAAACGAGTAGTATACCACGATAAAATTGGAACGATCTATGAAAAACAAGA
>CAZTXI010000008.1:2429-16612 GCA_964617265.1 uncultured Carnobacteriaceae bacterium
GTTACAGATAATTTACCAGCAACAAAGATTGGTAAAATGATTGCTTTAACAGATAAATTAGACTCATTAATCCAATTCTTCTCTGTTGGTTTAATTCCAACAGGTTCAAATGATCCTTATGCTTTAAGAAGACAAGCTATCGGAGTTGTCCGTTTATTGCTTGATTTAGACAACGGGAAATTAGATGTTGAAGCGTTTATAACAGACTTAATGGCGGCTGTTGGTATGCCATCGAATCGTGATAATGATTTAGAGGCTAATAAAGAAGCGTTACTTGCGTTCTTAGCGGATCGTTTAGAACAAATTATGCAATCCGAATACAATATTGCTCATGATCATAGAAAAGCAGCTTTAAGTTCAGCGCATTTTAACTTTAAATGGGTACTAGAAGTTGCCTTGGAATTACAAAATCAAAAAGAGACAGATACCTTTAAAGAAACAGTGGAATCGATTACTCGTGTATTCAATATGACTAAAAAACACACTATATCTGGAGAAGTAAATAGTGATAAATTAGAAACAGAATCTGAAATTGCGTTATATCAACAAGTAGAGCAGTTACAAGAAACTTACATGGCTGAACAAGATGCTACAAAACGTTTTGAAGCTTTTGTTCAAATTAGTCCATTTATCGCTGATTTCTTTGTTCATAATATGATTATGGTTGATGATGAATTAGTTAAAGAAAACCGCCTAAACTTATTAGGTCAAATTGCAGCAATTGCTTATACATTTGCTGATTTTAGTCAATTAGTTATTTAATAGAAAAGATAAAAATCACTAGTGTATTTAAAAACTCTAGTGATTTTTCTTTATTAATGAATTAAATTCCTTTTTTTGTTATAATACATCGATAGAAACTATAAGGTGATAAAGGACTGAATGATTTGTTTAAAAAACAATTTTTTCCAGAATCAACAATTAAATCCCTCGCTACAAACCAAACAGTTTATGAAAAGGGGTTAGATATATTTAATACGAATCAGGTCAGAGATTTGAAACTGAATGAAGGTAATCGATCAGTTGAATTTAATATTTATGAAGACCAAAAATATAAAACATATTTCAGTTTTATGAAGAATGGTTTAGCGCAAAAATATTCTTGTGACTGTACTGCTTTTCAAAAACAATCGGGAGCATGTCGTCATGTTATTGCGAGTATGCTTTACTTAAATACAATCAATCAAGATTCATTTAATGTGATTCATTCAAAAGAAATTCATGGATCAGATACACCAAGCGGTAAATTGCAAGTATTACAAAAAAACCGCCAAGTTTTAAATAATCTATTTGAAGAAGCAAAAAGAAATATCCAACTGCATACAACTTCTATTAGTAAAGAAGCGTTACAATTTGAATTTGTTTTGAATATGTATGAAATGCAGTCTTTCTTTGAATATGAACTGTACCTAAAAGTAGGGGAAGAACATTTATATGTTGTCAAAGACATTGTAGATGTTATCTATAATCTTCTAGAGGGAAATAATTATACATTTGGAAAGTTACTAACGTATTCTCCAGAAACACATACTATTTTACCTGAAGATAGAAAGTTACTCGCTTATATTTATGAGATTGGTAAAATACAGCAGGAAACATTAAACATTGCTTATGGGCAGTATACAGCCAATACAAGTGGTGCAATTACAATTCCAGCAAAACATGTTCCAGAGTTACTAGAGCGAATTTCTAAGGTAGATGGAGGATTTGTTCGTATTGCTCCGCCACCAAAACTACTCAGTTCAATCAATCAGCTCGAAAGTCCAGTTGTCCTTCGAGATAAAGAGAAAATACCAGTAACTTTTGAAATTACTGCTGAAGAAGATCATTACTTGCTTGATATGAATCAAGATGATAAAGATAAACAGGTTCGTTTACACCCAGAAGCTAGAATGGTTAGTATTGAATCGATATTTTATTTATTAAATCATTCAGATTATCATAAGGTAAGTACATTGATGAATACAATGCAAGAGATGGCTAAGCAACCATTACAGTTAACTGAATCAGATTTAAGCCAATTCTATTCATTAATATTACCTTCGTTGAAAGATCTCTTCGATTACAAAGTCGATGAAAATATAGAAGAGAAAATAAAGCAATTACCTTTGCAATCTGAAATTTATATTGATTATTCACAACAAAAATTAATTGTTCGTCCTGTTTTTAAATATGGTGATACATCTATTTACCCATTAGAGTCTAATAATGCCGATTTAGATACAGAAGCGTTAGATACGAATACAGGTATGTTTATACGCGATGTTTATAAAGAACAAGATACATTAAACATTTTATCGCACTACTTTGGACGAAATAAAATCGTTGATTCACATTATGTGTTGGATACAATGGAAGAAATTAGCTTATTTATCTATGATTCACTACCTGAATTAACAGAATGGCTTTCTGTTTATCTGACAAAAGAGGCAGAAAAAATTCTTTATGATCAAGATGCAGTTCCGGGCTTATCGATTGAAATGAACCGCGCATCGAATTTATTAGATATCCGATTTAATGTGACGGATGTTTCAAAAGATGAATTACCACAATTAATTCGTCAACTTCAAAAATCAGAAGAACGTTTTTTCCGATTAAGTTCAGGAAAAATTGTTGATTTAAAAGATGATAAATTCCAAAACCTATCTGAAATGGTACAAAAGATGGAGCTACGAGCAGATGAAATTGCATCTGAAACTTCTATATCGCTATACAGAGGACTATCTTTAATAGAAGATGAAAATGTTCGCTTAGGTGAAGAATTTGCTGAGTTTGTTAAGGATTTAAAAGAGCCAGAAAACTTAGACTTTAACTTACCCAAGAAGTTAAAGGCCTCATTAAGACCTTATCAAGAAACCGGAGTAAAATGGCTTAGAATGCTAGATTACTACGGCTTAAGTGGTGTGTTAGCGGATGATATGGGACTTGGTAAAACAATCCAGGCAATTACGTTTGTATTATCTAAAATTGAAAATGTAGGCGGAAAATACCTTATTATCAGCCCATCAAGTGTGGTATATAATTGGGAGAGAGAGTTTGAGAAGTTTGCACCATCTGTTAAGACAATGGTTATAAGTGGTACAATTGAAGAAAGAGAGCAGCAATTAAAACAAGCTATAAATGAAGATGATGTTGATGTTCTTATTTCAAGTTATCCATTGATTCAAAGAGACATTGAATACTATGGTGATTACACATTCCAATCTATTATCTTAGATGAATCTCAGAACGTAAAAAATGATGCAACCAAAACAACAAAAGCTGTTCGCAAGTTAAAAGCTAAAACAACTTTTGCTTTATCGGGTACACCAATTGAAAATAACTTAAATGAACTATGGTCACTATTTTCAATTATACTACCTGGACTTTTCCAATCTAAAAAAGCTTTTAATGAAATGTCAGAGCAACGAATTTCAGAAAAAATTAAAGCTTTTGTATTAAGAAGAATGAAAGAAGACGTATTAGATGATTTACCACCAAAAACAGAAACAATCGAATTTATCGAACTATCCGATGAACAAAAACAACTTTATCAAACCCAATTATCTTTAATTCGTTCGGATGTTGAGACTTTAATTGAAGATGATGCTTTTGAGCAAAATAGAATGCGTGTATTAGCAGGAATGACGCGATTACGTCAAATTTGTTGTGACCCTCGATTAATTGATGAAGAATTCGAAGGAAGTTCAGCAAAATTAGAGCGATTAATGGAATACCTAGATGAAGCGAAGAAAAACAATAAACGAATTGTTTTATTCTCTCAGTTCACAAGTATGTTATCGATTATTCGTGATATTTTAGATAAACAAGGGGTAGATTATCATTACCTAGATGGCAGCACACCGAAGAAAGAGCGTTTTGATTTAACCACTCGCTTTAATGAGGGAGAAAAAGACTTGTTCTTAGTCTCTTTACGTGCTGGTGGGACCGGTTTAAACCTAACAGGTGGAGATACTGTTATCCTATATGATTCATGGTGGAACCCAGCTATCGAAGATCAAGCAGCGGATCGAGTACACCGTTTTGGTCAGAAAAAACCTGTCCAAGTTATCCGCTTAATTATGCAAGGAACAATTGAAGAGGGAATAAATGAACTTCAAGAACAAAAAAGAGAGTTAATAGACGCAGTTATTAGAACCAATGAAGATCAAAATATAACGTCCTTAACAAAAGATGATATTTTAGAACTATTAACAAGCAATTAAGAGAAGCTGCAAACAACCTAAAAAGTTGACTTTTAGAGCTTAAATGCTATACTAACTATTGTATTAAAATTAGGTTCAGTGTGTTCTTTGTGTTAATTATATAAATAAAAATGAGGTGAGCAATATGGTTCGAATTCCTGAGGCAACAGTCGATGACATTAGACAAAGCACAGATATTGTAGATATTATTTCACAATACTTGCAACTAAAAAAATCAGGACAAAACCATTTTGCTCATTGTCCTTTTCATGAGGATAAAACACCATCCTTTTCAGTTAACAGTCAAAAACAAATATTCTATTGTTTTAGTTGCGGAAAAGGTGGAAATGTCTTCAACTTTCTAAGGGAAATGGAAGGTTTAAGCTATCCAGAAGCCATTATCTTAACAGCTGAGAAAACACATTATCCTTTAGATCAAACCGTTGTCAATCAAGTATTAAATCAAAATAATCAATTTGAAGATTCTAAAACAGGCAAACTATTCTCAATGAATAAATTTGCCAAAGGATTTTACCATCATATTTTGATGAATACTCAAATAGGGAAACCAGCTTTAGATTATTTACTGGAACGTGGGTTAGATCGAGAAACATTGGTTGAGTTTGAACTAGGTTTTTCACCACCTCAACGAAATGCATTATCTCTATATTTAAACTCACAAGAAAAGGATACGTTTGAAACAGACATTTACCAAGAATCTGGTTTATTTTCAATGAATGATAATCCAGAACAGTCTGAATTTTTAGATCGATTCACCAATCGAATTATGTTTCCGATTCATAATGAACGAGGAAATGTTATTGGGTTTTCTGGAAGAATATTTAAAGAAACAAATGATCAATATCAAACAGCCAAGTATCTCAACACTCCAGAAACGACCTTATTTAACAAAAGTACGGTCATTTATAACTTTGATAAAGCTAAATCCGCCATTCGCCGTGAAAATGAAGCGATTATATTTGAAGGTTATATGGATGTTATTTCTGCATGGCAAGCGGGTGTAAAAAATGGTATAGCTTCTATGGGAACGAGTTTAACCGAAGATCAAATTAAAGCACTTGATCGATTTACGGATCATGTTGTGTTAGCATTTGATGGGGACGATGCTGGTTTCGAAGCCATTCAGCGTTCTGCATCTTATTTAACCAATCAAACGCATTTTGATTTAGATGTGGTTACATTTCCAAGCGGCTTAGATCCAGATGATTTTATCCAAAAAAATGGAGCTGAATCATTTAAAGAAATTCTAACACATGGTAGAGATACTTATATGAGTTTCTTAATGCAGTTTCATCGAAGAAATAGAAATTTAGCTAATGAATCAGAGCAAATTGAATACATTGATACAATTTTATCTGAGCTAACAAGTGTTGATTCATTTGTAGAACGTGAAATTTATTTAAATCAGTTATCGGAAGAGTTCAAATTGTCAATAGAAACGTTGAAATCACAATTTGAAACGGTGCTTAGTCAAGTTCAACATAAACAAATTGTTGAGCTAAGACAACAACAACAATCCCAACGTAATGAAGTTCCTGCACTTGAAATTGTCCACCAGAATAAGCAAAAGTTAACTTTGGTTGAGCAAGCTGAACGAATGCTTTTAAATCGATTATTTTATTATGAAGAAGCATGGATTATACTTAATAAGTTAGATCCAGAATTTCAATTCATGAGTGAGCATTTTCAATTAATTTATATATTATTTGAATCATATCGTGAAAAAGATTTAGAAAGCACTGATATCGAAGGTTTTCTAGATTTCTTACAGGAAGACCATCTAAAAAGAAATGTGGCAGAAATTTTCTTAATTGATTTAGGTGATTTAACTGAAAAAGAAATCAGTGATTATATCCATGTGATTAAAAATATATCACCTGTAAAAGATCAAATTGCTAAAAAGACAGAAGAACTAAAGGAAGCTCAACGTGTAGGGAATACAAGTAAGCAACAATCACTTGTAATCGAGATAATTAATTTAAATAAGCAATTAAAAAATAGTACGAAGAATACTTAATTAATTTATGAAATAATAACTAATGGGAGGCAATAATCTTATGGCTGAAACTCCAGAAGCAAAAAAAGATTATAAAACGGCACTTAAAGAACTTATCGATGAAGTTAAGTTTCTAGGAAACGATACGGTTTCTTACGTTGAATTAAGTGATAAATTAGCTAAGCCGTATCAATTAGACGAAGGTGCAATGGATAAATTAATCCAAAAACTTGAAGATGAAGGAATCGGTGTCGTTGACGAAGATGGTGATCCTTTAGCTAAACAAGTTGAAGAAGAAGAGGTTGTTGTTGAAGAAGCACGTACTGACCAACTTGTTGCACCACCAGGAGTAAAAATTAACGATCCTGTTCGTATGTACTTAAAGGAAATTGGTCGTGTTGACTTACTGTCTGCTGACGAAGAAGTGGAATTGGCCAAACGTATTGAAGAAGGAGATAACGCGGCTAAAGATGAATTAGCAAGCGCAAACTTACGTTTAGTTGTTTCGATTGCTAAACGATACGTAGGTCGAGGAATGAGCTTCCTAGATTTAATCCAAGAAGGTAACATGGGATTAATGAAAGCTGTAACGAAGTTTGATTACAAAAAAGGATTTAAATTCTCAACTTACGCCACTTGGTGGATCCGTCAAGCAATTACTCGTGCAATTGCTGACCAAGCACGTACGATTCGTATACCTGTTCATATGGTTGAAACGATTAATAAACTTGTCCGTGTACAACGTTCATTATTACAAGATTTAGGTCGTGAACCAACACCAGAGGAAATTGGTGCTGAGATGGATTTACCAACGGATAAAGTACGTAATATTATCAATATTTCTCAAGACCCGGTTTCATTAGAAACGCCTATTGGTGAGGAAAATGACTCACACTTAGGTGATTTTATTGAAGATGGAGAGGCACTAGATCCTGAAGATAATGCTTCGTATCAAATGTTAAGAGAAGAGTTAGAAGATGTTTTAGAAACACTAACTGATCGAGAAGAAAACGTATTGCGTTTACGTTTCGGTTTAGATGACGGAAGAAACCGTACATTAGAAGAAGTAGGTAAAGTATTTGGTGTTACGCGTGAGCGTATTCGTCAAATTGAAGCCAAAGCACTTCGAAAACTAAGACACCCAAGTCGTTCAAAACAATTGAAAGACTTTTTAGAGTAAGAAAACAAAGAAATATCTGTAAAGAAAAAACTTTTTTGTAAAGGTGCTTTGCATTACAGATATATATTTGGTATAATACTCCTTGGTTTATTCAGACATGCTTACATGGAACTGAATGATATAGATTTAAATAATTGAGTGGAAGGTGAAATTAATGAAAATTTTAGCGGAAAAACGCGTTCAAACAGGTACATCTGCTTCTAAGAAAGCACGTGCAGCTGGAAAATTACCAGCAGTAGTGTACGGAAGTTCAGTTGAATCTTTACCTGTATTATTAGATTTAAAAGCTTTTGAAGATACTATTCGTGCAGTAGGTGCAAACGGAGTATTTAGTTTAGATGTTGAAGGTGAAGTTTACAAAGTGTTCGTAAAAGACACTGCAGCATTTGCAATGACTCCAAAACTATACCACGTTGACTTACAAGCGTTCAAAGCTGGAGAAAAAGTTGTTATGACTATCCCAGTTTACGTAGTTGGCGAAGAGAAAATTCAAGAAGGTAACGTTTCACAATCAATTTCTGAAATTGAAATTGAAATCGCACCTGAAGATGCACCAACAAGCTTTGAAATTGATGCTTCATCATTAGTAATCGGTGACAGTGTTACAGTTGCTGATATTGAATTACCAGCAGAAGCTGCTCTAATTACAGATGCAGAAGAAACTGTTATTTCAGTACTTGCTCCAGAAGATGTTTCTGAAGACTTAGAGTCTACAGAATCAACAGACGAAATGCCTGAACCTGAAGTAATCGGTGAAGACGCTTCTGAAGAATAAAATTAATTTTAAAGGCCTTTGCATTGCAAAAAGATTTCTTTTTGTCGTGTGAAGGTTTTTTTATTAAATAGAGAGTGAGGAGTTCACTTGGGAATTATAAAATTATCCAAACGTTTGGAAGAAGTTACCAATTTCATTCTCCCAAATCGAGCAGTAGCTGATATAGGGTCTGATCATGCTTATTTACCAATATATGCCATTCAAAATGAACTGGTTAATCACGCAATCGCAGGTGAAGTTGTTGAAGGACCATACAGACATGCAGTTGAGACGGTTGAGCAATATAACCTACAAGAAGTAGTAGATGTTCGCTTTGGAGATGGATTAGATGTTTTAGAACCAAACGAAGCAATTGGTACGATCACAATTTGTGGCATGGGTGGATTATTAATATCTGACATTATAGCTGCAGGAAAAGAAAATAATCGACTACCAAAAGAAGCGCGTCTAGTATTGCAGCCAAATAATAATGAAAATAACTTACGAGCATTTTTAGTTCAAAATGGTTATGAAATTATTGACGAAAGTATTATAGAAGATAACCTTAAAATTTATGAAATTATTGTGGCTGAACAGACAGATAATAACTTATCCTATTCAGATGCTGACTTGCTATTTGGTCCAAAGTTATTAGAATACAAAAATACGACATTTAAAAAGAAATGGCAGAAAGAACTCAACAAAACTAAATCAATCTTAAATAATTTGAAAAATACGGATAATAATGAAAAAATAGAAGTATTAGAAAAATATATTGAACAGATTGAGAAGGTGATAGTATGACAACAGTTAGAGATATAACAAAGCGAATTGAAGGTTTTGCACCGAAACACCTTGCTGAGAGTTGGGATCCAATCGGTCTATCTTTTGGTTCTAATGATCGAACAGTTAAGAAAGTTTTAGTGGCTTTAGATTTCGATCAGCGTACATTAAAAGAAGCCAAAGAGAATAATGTTGATTTAATCTTTACGCACCATCCAGCTATTTTTAAATCATTATCTACACTAAATGAACATGACTCAAGAAGAGCAGAATATCTCGAGTTAATTCGATCAGATATTGCACTTTACTCGGCTCATACTAATATCGATACGACAATCGATGGCATGAATGATTGGCTAGCAGAAGCAATCGGACTAGAGAAACCATATGAGGTATTAGATACTTCTTATCATTCAGAAGTGAAACTTCTAGTCTTATATACACCATTAGAAGATGCAGCAAGAATGAGAGAAGTTCTTCATCAGGTTGGAGCAGGACAAGTTGGTGATTATAAAAATGTTTCTTACACATCAACTGGAGTAGGACATTTCACTCCAGAAGAAGAAGCAAACCCAACAATTGGTAATCAAAATCAGCCTGAAGAAGTAAAAGAGGAAAGAGTAGAGATATTATTCCCACCTCACTTACTCGGTAAACTATTAGAAGCTATCTATCAACATCATCCATATGAGGAACCTGTATATCATATACTTGATATCGGAAAAAAAGATAAAGAATATGGGCTTGGACGAGTTGGTCAGCTTACAGAGTCCAAAACACTAGATGAAATGATTAACAATATAAAAGACGCTTTCAACCTTTCACATGTTCGTTCTGCTAATATGAATCCGCAAAAAAAGATTCAAAAAGTAGCTATATTAGGTGGTTCTGGAGAAAAATATTATAAACAGGCAACTGATAAAAATGTAGACCTTTATATTACAGGTGACATTTCATACCATGGAGCACAAGATATGATACGAGATGGATTACCTTTTGTGGATGCTGGGCATTTTATTGAAAATATTTTTACTCAAAAAATGACAGAAAAATTAAATGAATGGAATAAAGAAGATAAATGGGATATTGAAGTTATCCCTGCTACAACGCAAGAAGATGTGTTTCTATTTAACTAACGAGGAGTGTTTCTATGTACAATAACTTAATCGATCGCTTTATAAAATATGCCAAAATCAATACACGTTCAGATGAAACGAGCCAAACAATCCCATCTACATTAACACAAGTTGATTTTGCGAAGAATGTTTTAGTGCCGGACTTAATTGAAGTTGGATTAGAAGATGTCATGTACAACGAAGAGAATGGTTTTGTAACAGCGACTTTGCCTTCTAATATGGATAAAGAAGTTCCAACAGTTGGGTTTATTGCTCATTATGATACGGCTGATTTTAATGCAGAAGGCATTAACCCGCAATTTGTAAAAAATTATGATGGTTCAGATATCATTTTAAATGATGAATTAAATATTGTTCTGTCACCAAAAGATTTTCCAAATCTAAATAATTATATTGGTCAGACACTCATTACAACTGATGGTACAACTCTGT
This sequence comes from uncultured Carnobacteriaceae bacterium, assembly GCA_964617265.1. Lineage (GTDB taxonomy): Bacteria > Bacillota > Bacilli > Lactobacillales > Carnobacteriaceae_A > Atopostipes. The sequence continues at coordinate 12,916 of CAZTXI010000008.1, forward strand.
TAGGTTCGGATGATAAATCCGGTATTGTTGAAGCGATTAGTGCTGTAGAGTATTTATTGGCTCATCCTGAAATAAAACATGGCCGTGTCCGCCTTGGATTTGGTCCGGATGAAGAAATAGGTGTCGGAGCTGATCATTTTGATGTAGCTCATTTTGATGCTGATTTTGCTTATACGATTGATGGAGGACCGGTTGGAGAATTACAATATGAAAGTTTCAATGCTGCCGGAGTAACTGTTTCAATCCAAGGGAAAAATGTGCACCCGGGTACTGCAAAAGATACAATGGTCAATGCGTTAACATTAGGTATGGAATTCAATGCTAGACTACCAATTGATGAAGTACCTGAAAGAACAGAAGGGCGGGAAGGTTTCTTCCACCTAACTTCTATGACTGGAACTGTTGAAGAAGCATCAATGTCTTATATCGTTCGAGACCATAGTCGTGAAAAATTTGAAGCGCGTAAACAAATGATTTTAGATATTGCATCAAGTTTAAATAGTCAATTTGATGAAGAACGGGTAAAAGTTGACATGAATGACTCATATTACAATATGCGTGAAATTATCGAAAAAGATATGCGGCCAGTTGAATTAGCTGAAAAAGCAATGAAAGAGTTAGATATAGAACCTGTTTTAGAGCCCATTCGCGGTGGCACAGACGGTTCTAAAATATCTTTCATGGGTTTACCTACACCAAACTTATTCGCCGGTGGAGAGAATTTCCACGGTCGATATGAATATGTTGCTGTTGAGAGTATGGAAAAAGCAACAGACGTTATCCGAAAAATAATTGAGTTAATAGCAGAGTAATTAGACAAGAAAGCAGAGTGCCGATTGGTGCTCTGCTTTTATAATATGAACAAATAGTCAATATATAAGAGGTAACGAAACGTTTGTTTGTGTTAGAATAGATTTGTATATTTTACCGAAAGGAGTCATTTAATGCCTATACAATTTATATTGGGAAATCACCCTACTGAAAAGCGAAAAAAAATGATTGATACGATATATAATCATTTATCAACGAATTCAGATGAACGAGTAATCTATCTAATTCCTGACAACGTTAAATATGAAGCGGAGACAATGATACTCGAACAATTTATGGAAAAAGAAGCGAATAGTCGTTTAAGTGGCATGATTCAGCTACAAGTATTTAGTTTTAGCCGTTTAGCTTGGTATTTGTTACAAGACAAACCAATTTATCAAAAGCAACAATTAACGGAATCTGGACTAGCGATGTTAATCAAAAGTATTTTACAAGAAGAAGAGAAAAACTTATCTATTTATCGAGGAACAAGTCAACAAGCTGGGTTTATTGAACGATTAGTTAAACTATTCGCAGAATTGCGCAATGGTAAAGTTAACCCTAGTGATTTATTGACCATTTTAGAATCAAGTGAGAGTGAAGATTTAGTTGAACAGCAAGACTTTACGCGTAAAATAAAAGACTTGTCTTTGCTGTATCAGCGATATGATGAACGTTTAGCTGATAAATACGTAGAGAAAGAAGATTTATATAGTGAACTAATTGATAATCTTTATGAAATGAAAGAGTCTTTACAAAATGTTCATGTCATTGTTGATCATTATGAGCACTTTTCTGCACAAGAACAAGAGTTGTTACTCGTATTAGCTAGAACGACAAAACAAGTTTCAATTTCACTAACTTTAGATGAAGTCTTTGCAAAAAATAAAAATGATTTTTATAATCCGTATTTTCGCTCAACTAAAACATACAATCAATTAAACGATTTTATGCAAATGAATCAAGTGCAAATTTTAGATGATATAGTCATTAATTCAGCGGAGAATATTCACTCTGATATAACGGATGTAGCGGATTACTGGATAAAAACGAGTCAGCCAACAGCTGTTGTTGAATTATCTAATTTTAAGAAAAAAGACTACCAGAACTTAGAGGTATGGGCTGCAGAAGATAAAAAAGCAGAAATGATGCATATAGCAACTAAAATAAAGAAAATGGTTGCAACAGGAAACTATCGTTATAAAGATTTCCAAATTATGACGAGAGATCTTGATGGTTACAGATTGAATGTAGAATCGGATTTTAATGAGAATGAAATACCTTATTTTATTGATCAAGCTGAATCGATGGCGCAGCATCCATTAATTGAATTTATTGTTACGTTATTTAATTTAAAAAAGAAACATTACCGATTAAATGATATTTTTCGTTTTTTAAGAACGGAATTATACTGTCCTGTTGAACTACAAGAAGAAACGGAATTAATGACTGAATTAGCTCAAAAAAATCGTTTCTTTAAAGAACAGGCTTATTCATGGCGTAGTAAAGTGGATATGGCTGAGAATGTAGCGTTAGCATATGGTTATCAAGGTTCCGATTGGATCAATGATGAAGATTGGCACTATGCTCGTTTCGACGCAGAAGGTGAATTTTCTCAAAGTGAAGCTGAGTTATTTATTCAAGAAACCTCGAATGAAGTAAAAAACACCTTTAAAAAGACGATTGTTCCTTTTATTGATGGATTAACAAATGATTTATCCAATATGGAAGTTGCACAATCTCTTTATGAATTTATGATTGATATTGGCGTTGTCGACCAAATACAACATTGGCGAGATCAACTAGTAGAAGAAGGGGACCTTGAAGAAGCTCGTAAACATGAACAAGCATGGGATACCTTTATAAATCTTTTAGATGAGTTTGTTGAAGTATTAGGAGAGGAATCTTGGGATTTAGAGTCTTTTGTAAGTGTTATGGAGACTGGATTTGAGCAAGCTACATTCAGTATGGTTCCTCCGACGATTGATCAAGTATTAGTCACAAACTTTAACTTACCTAAAATTCAGTATAAAAAAGTAGTATTCCTGGTTGGGTTAACGGACTCACAATTTCCCCAAACACCCTCTAGCCAGTCTTTATTAACGGATGAAGACCGTCAAATTGTAGAAGAAGGTTTAGGTATAGATAAATATTTAGCTAGTTCGGATGTTGAGAGTCTTGCTAATGAACCATTTGCGATGTATTTAGCAATGTTGCAGGCAAGTGAAAAGTTAATTTTTAGTTATCCTATTACAAATGAGGAAAATAAAGAAAATCGAATTAGTCCGTATTTATCTAGAATTGTTAATGGTTTAAATCTTACACAAAAAATTAAATACAATCATGTTACTTCAGAAAGTAATGACGATTTGGCTGCTTTATTAGATTATTTTGGCTCGGAAAATCAAACTTTCGGACAACTTATTATTCGACTAAGACATGCACTTGACGAGAAGGAACAGCCGGATAATTTCTGGGTTAAATTATTTGAAGACCTATATGATGCGAAGGATTTTATGCAAAATCGTGTATTAAGAAGCCTTACACATAAAAATATACCTGTTCCTCTAACGGATAAATTAGCTAAAGAGTTATACGGTGAAGATTTATATTTATCTGTGTCGCAATTGGAGACATTTTACGCTGATCCATATAGTCATTTTTTAATCTACGGATTAGGTTTAAAAGAACGTCAAATACAAGAGTTATCACCTATTGAAACAGGGAACTTTTTCCATGATGCACTAGACTATATTTCATCGCAACTGTTTAATTTAGACAAAGACATTTCTGTTTTAACTGATTCTGAAATAGAGAAAGTTACCACGGATGTTTTTAATTTATTAGTTCAATCAAAAAAATATAGATTATCTCAATCATCTAGCCG
>CAZTXI010000008.1:16712-23894 GCA_964617265.1 uncultured Carnobacteriaceae bacterium
ATGATGCAGATGATTACTTATTTAGACACGGTGTTGTCTAATTCTGAAGAGATATTTAAAGAACCAGCAAAGGGAATAGGTGCATTTTATTCGCGTGTTCATCATCCATATGTTGATTATAAAGACTTAAAAAAACAAACTTTGGAAGAAGAACTCTTAAAGAAATATAAATTTGATGGTTTAATTATTGATCACCAAGACATCTTAGAAGCAGTGGATACAGAGCTTGAAATGGGGCATTCGCCAATTTATCCAATTCAACTACTAAAATCAGGAAATTATAAGCATGATAAGATTTTGACGGAAGAAGAATTTCAATTATTGATTCAATATAATCGTGACATGATTATTGCAGCGGGTAATCGAATTTTAGCAGGTGAAAATAAATTATCACCATTTGATGACCCGAATTTGTATACACCTTCTGTCCGTGGAAGTTATCAAGCCATTTCACAATTCGATGCTTTACTGCCTGAGAATAACTATCAAGATATGTTGAAATTGAAAAAAGATGAATTCTTTAAATTACTACGGGAGAAGTATCCATTAAATCCAAAGGAGGAGAATTAATTAATGAATGATATACCTTTAAAAACACCTGGTTCGTTATTTACAGATCAGCAGTGGGAAGCCATTCATACGTCAGGTTCTAACTTATTGATTTCTGCTTCTGCTGGATCTGGTAAAACGATGGTATTGGTTAATCGAATTATTGAAAAAGTAAAAAAAGGAACAGGTATAGATGAACTCTTAGTTGTAACGTTTACCAATGCAGCAGCCAAAGAGATGAAGCAACGTATCCAAAAGTCATTACAAGAAGAAATTAATGCTGATCCCGATTCGAATACGAGACACCATTTGATTGCGCAATTACCGAAGCTAGGACAAGCGAACATTTCAACTCTGCATTCTTTTTGTTTAAAAGTGATTGAACGATATTATTATTTAATTGATTTTGATCCTGTATTCAGACAATTGACGGATGATACTGAAATCGAATTAATAAAAGAAGAAATATGGGATGAAATACTAGAATCGTTATATGAAGAAGGAAATTCAGCCTTTTTAGAATTTATGCAAGCCTATGCAGGTGATCGTTCAGACGATACGATTACACAAATGGTTTTCAAATTACATGAGTTTTCTCGAGCGAATGAAAATCCAAGCGAATGGTTGGAAACATTACCTGCTTTATATACTATCCCATCTGGTAAATTAGCTGATTCTAGGATTTACCAAGAAATCATTCGTAAACAATGGACGGAAGAATTAACATATTTAATCCAATTAGTTGATCAAGCATTGTCACTAGCGAATGGTGATACACTGCTTGAGAAACAAATTAGCTTATTGAATAATGAGCGCGCACAATATAATCACGCTCTAACCTTATTAGAAGACAATCAGCTGGAGGCGTTATTTGAGTTTATTCAGTCGGGGTATAAATTTGATACATTAAGAGGCCCATCTAAAAAGACGACACCAGAAGAGATTCTAGAAATTTTTGATGGTAAAATTAAACATTTAAGAAATGAAGCTAAAGAAGGGTATCAGAACTTTGAAGGAAATTTTGCGATGACTCATGATGAACAAGTTGAAGTTATCCAAGCAACGAAAGACTATATCACTGTTTTGGCTAACATAACTAAGGAGTTTGCGGATGCTTATCAAGCTTATAAAGCAGAGAATAAGTTTATCGACTTTAATGACTTAGAACACCTAACGCTTCAAATATTAAAAGGTGACCAAGGAGTAGAGGTTTCAGAAGCTTCTGTTTATTACCGGAAAAAATTTGAAGAAGTCTTAGTAGATGAATATCAGGATTTAAATGCGATTCAAGAAGCAATTATATTACGGTTAACACAACCTGATCCATCTTTAGGGAATTATTTCATGGTAGGCGATGTGAAGCAATCCATTTATGGTTTTAGATTAGCGGATCCAAGTTTGTTTCTGTCAAAATATGAGAAGTATGAACATGGAAATGAAGGGAAACGAATCATTCTTGCAGAAAATTTCCGCTCCCGTCAAACTGTTCTTGGCTTTACAAACTTTATTTTCACTCAATTGATGGATAAAGAAGTCGGTAATTTAACATACGATAAAAATGCCGAGCTGGTCTATGGCAATAATCAGTTTCCATCAGATGACAGTTTTGAAACGGAGCTTTTGATTTATGAAAAAGACACCGATCAAGAGCTAGAAATTGATGAATCTGACGAATCGAATAAAGACAATTGGGTAAAGGATAAAGCATCTGGGGAAATAGCTATGGTGGCTGCTCGAATTAAGGAATTAGTTGAGAGTAAATTCCAAGTTTTTGATAAAGAACAGCAGAAAATGCGCTCGGTAGAATACCGTGATATGGTCTTATTAACGCCTACTAAATCAAAAAACTTGCGAATTCAAGAAATATTTCAAGAAGTAAATATTCCTACTGCAGTAAATGAAACGCAAAACTTTTTTCAAACAACAGAAGTATCTATTATGATGTCTTTATTAAAGATTATTGATAATCCTAGACAGGATATTCCATTAGTAGCGACTTTGCGTTCGCCAATAGTGGGCTTAAATGAAATTGACTTAACTTACATCCGTCTAAAAGATAAAAAAGCTGGGTTTTATGAAGCGATGTTAGCTTTTATTGCGAGTGATTTTGAAGATAATCGAAATATCCACTTACAAAATAAATTAAAAGACTTTACAGAACAATTAGACTACTGGCGTGAATATGCGCGTCGTCATTCTGTTGTTGAACTTTTACGATTAGTTTATCAAGAAACTGGTTTTGTCTATTATGTTGGTGGAATGAAAAATGGTAAGCAGAGAAGCGCTAATCTTGAAGCGTTATATCAAAGAGCGGCAACTTATGAGAAAACGTCTTTTAAGGGTTTGTATCGTTTTATTCGATTTATCGATAAAATGCAAGAAAGAGATAAGGATTTAGCTGAACCAACATCAATGTTAGCTGAAGAAAATGCTGTACGAGTGATGACTATTCACGCAAGTAAGGGGTTAGAGTTTCCACTTGTTTTTGTGATGGACATGTCCAAACGATTTAACTCAAGTGATTGGACAGGTGAATACATCTTTGATCGTGATTTAGGAATTGGTTTACAATATAAAAATCCAGAAACGCGAATGAAGACTTCTACAATCGTTGATACGGCAATTAAAGATTTGAAAAAAAGACAAGCTTATGCAGAAGAAATGCGGGTTCTATATGTCGCATTAACACGAGCTGAACAAAAATTATTTCTAGTTGGTACGATGGCTAATCAAGAAAAAGCTTATGAAGCTTGGGATAAAGGCAACATTTCTGATCAACAACAGCTACCTAGTCAATTAAGACTTTCTACATCTAATTTTATGGATTGGATTGGTAGTGCGGTTGCACGACATAAAATAGTAGACAGTCAAGTACCTTCAATCCAAGACAATCAACAAATTAAACATTATCCAGTTGATTTTAATGTGAGTTTTTATTCAGCAACTGCCATCATCAATGCATTAGTTGCAGATGATGAAATCAATCATATAAACTGGTTAGATGATTTAAAAGCTAAAAAATTAAGAACGACTTTAGATAAAAAAACGAAAGAAGCCGTTCAATATACTATTGATTTAGCTAATTATGATTATCCCTATCAATTATCGACGGAAACAACGAGTTATCAGTCGGTATCAGAGGTTAAACAGTTATTTGAAGAGCCGAATGATGGTCAACTAGCGCGCATTGATTGGGCTAATAACACCCCAAAACATCGCTATACAGAGGATATATTAAAGCGGCCAAAGTTCTTACAGCAGACTACAGAAGCGACACCAGCTGAAGTTGGACAAGCAACGCACTTGTTGTTGCAGTCACTTGAATTAGACAAGAAACCAACCATTAAAAGCCTATCAGATAAAATGATTGAAATGGTTCAGGCGGAAATCTTAAATCAGGATGCGGCTTCAAAAATTGATACCGCTAAAATTGTTCATTATTTTGAAACGCCATTTGGAGAAGAAATTATTCAAAACCATCAGCATTTGAAGAAAGAAGTATTGTTTTCTTTAATGATGAAGGCGAGTGATGTCTTTTTAGGTATGGAAGAAGTGGATGACCCGATTTTAATTCATGGGATTATTGATGGCTATTTTGAAACAGAAGCAGGATTCGTACTCTTTGATTATAAAACAGATCATGTTGCTTACCTTGGAGATGAAGCTGAATCAGAATTGATTCGTCGCTATAAAGGGCAAGTTATGTTATATAAAAAAGCTTTAGAAACGATTATGAAAAGACCGGTAATAGCCGTTAATATCATATCATTAGACTTAGGTAAAACTATTTCAGTCTTATAAAATAAATTAAAAAAGCGATGTCCCACAAGAGGGCATCGCTTTTATTATTCATGTTTTCTACAAAGATTTATACTGAATCATTGAATGCTAGTTATGATAGTTTATTCAAAACTATATGTTGCACCTTCAGAATAGGTATTTCCAGCATTCCACAACAAGAATTCGTTTATACCGTTCTCATGTAAAGCTCTGACTTGTTCTGTAACTTCTTGAGCTCCGTATCGTTTATAGTATCCAGCACCTAAATAAGAAGCTGTAAAGTCCTGAATCCATGGTCTAGAAACGGGTGCATCTTCACCAAGTTCTTCCATTATTTCATTTTCAATAATAGAATAGTTGTTAACAACTTGATAGGGATCTAAGTCAGGAATTGCAACATCAAGGTTTCCTAATCCCCAATGGCTTGGGTAAATCATACTTGAAATGACATCGACTTCTTTTGCGATTCCTGGGAAACTTTGACCAATACCGGGTGTTTCGCGTACAACAGCTGCATATCCGAAAATATCAACAGATAAATCAGCACCATATGGTTGAAGTTGTTCTCTAGCGTAAGCTACAAAGTCTGTAACAGCTTGGTTACGAGATTCCATATTAATGACATCTTCACTGTCACTGCCGTAATGACCATGACCATAGTTTAATTCACGGTCACGAGTTTCGAATCCTTCCGGGAAACGGACATAATCAAATTGAATATCTTTAAAGCCTAACTTAGCTGCTTGAATCGCGATTTCTACGTTATAATCCCAAACTTCTTTTAAATAAGGATTTACGAAGCTTTCACCACGACGGTTTGACCAAACTTCGCCATTATCATGCGTAAATGACCATTCTGGTTTTTCTTTTGCTAAGATAGAATCTTTAAAAACGACAATACGAGCAATTGGATAAATATTATTTTCTTCTAAGTGATCCATTAATTCTTGCGGGTCCCCAATGAGGTTGTTTGTCATCTGATTGACTAATTCATTGTCGCTATCTAATTCAAGTGTGACATTACCATGGTCATCTTTAATATCGATTACCATTGCATTTAATTCGGTATTATTCAGTAAGTCTGTTAAATAATCCATACGAGAACCACCTGCTGAATGAGCAGTAGCAAATACACCTTTTACACCATCTTCAGGATAGGGAAAGTTACGTCCACTGTCATAAACAAATTTTTGCGGAAAAGAATTAGGAATACGCAAAAGAGATTCTGTTTGAATCGTCAAATAAGTAGTCTCTGCTTCTTCTACATCTGCATCTTCAGTTTTATTATCATCCGGTGTTTCGTTTGTTTGATTCTCATCTAATAGAGAATTTATTTGATTTTGTAAGTCTGTTAATTTCATTTCAAAATCAACCATTTCACCGTCAACTGTTTTTGTTGATTCTTGTAAGGCTAAATAATTTTCATTTGTAGCCTCTAAGCCAGTAGAGAAGTCTTCGTAATTTGATTCTTCTATGGCAATTTGGTTTAAGTAATTTTTTTGAGTTTCTAGTGAATCATTGTAATCACTGGAGAAATTTTCTAGAGAGTTTGTAAAGGCGATAAAATTCTCAACTGTTTTTTGTAGTTCATCATTTGAAAGTTCTTCACCGTCATAAGTTTTTAATTTTTCGGCTTGTTCGTTAATCGTTTGAATTGGATCTGCTAACTGTTCAAGAATTGTTTCTCTTTCTAGAATGTTTTGAAAGACACTAGCCGATTCATCTTGAATCGTCGTTAAATTTTCATCTTCAGCTAGTACTGATTCAAATTGTTCATTCATCTTTGATTCAATTTGCACAAGCTCATCATGGGTTTGAATCACTTCTTCAAAAGAATTTTGAATGGTATCTGTTGATTCTTTTACCTGTTCAACAGACATTCCGCTACAAGCTGATAAGATCAATGCAGAAGAACTAATCCCCAACATTAAGTTTACTTTTTTTGTCATTAATCTCTTCCTAACATCTAAATTATTTTAATCTAACATGGTGTATTATACATGAATTAAGTGTAATATCCCAAGGGTTTCCATATTCATTTTTGGTTGACATTTGAAATATTCCTAATGAATTGAAGTGAAATCAGTCGCTTTTATGGTAAGATAAGTCTTGGATAAATTTTAGAGTAGAAATGAGTGTCAGAAATGATTTCCTATTTAGTTGTATCTACGATTTTAATATTGATTGATCAATTAACAAAATATTTAACGGTACAAAATATAGCATTATACGAAGTAGTAGAAGTGATTCCTAATGTGGTATCTTTAACCTATATCCAAAATACCGGTGCAGCATTTAGTATTTTAGAAGGACAAATGTGGTTCTTCTATATCATCACGACTATTGTGGTGATTGGTTTGATTTATTATATGTACACAGAGGGAAGAAAAAATAAAATATTAGGCTTTTTACTTTCACTTATATTAGCTGGTGCTATTGGCAATTTTATCGATCGCGTATTTTTACAGTATGTGGTTGATATGATTAAACTAGAGTTTATTGATTTTGCAATTTTTAACGTAGCTGATTCCTATTTAACAGTAGGGGTTATCTTGTTACTAATCTATACATTTTACGATGAAAGAAAAACCTTAAAAGAAAATAATGGTGATGAATAATGTTTGATGAAAAAATAGAAGAAGAATTTCAATTTGAGATTGAAAAAAATAGTGGTCGAATTGATAAATATTTAACGAAACAATTAGAGCCAATGTCACGCTCTAAGATTCAAAACTTAATCGCAGACGGATTTGTTCATGTAAATGGTGAAACGATCAAAGCGAACTATAAGTTGGAGGCGGGGGATAAAGTAGCTGTTTATATCCCTGAACCCGAAGCAGTCGATGTAGAGGC
>CAZTXI010000009.1:0-2136 GCA_964617265.1 uncultured Carnobacteriaceae bacterium
ATGAAAAATGCCCAGTTGAAAGCAATCAACTGAGCGAAACTGAATCGATTATTTTATTTTTTGTGTTTTTTCTGAAATTTCTGTAATGCCATCGCGATCATACTTTACTTCTCGTACCAATACGGTCCCATCTTTTTTAACCAGTAAAGCTGTTGTACCGACCGTCCCAAAATCTTCTCCTTCAATAAAGATAGATGAATGTCGAATAGCTATTTCACGATTAATTTCTTTTGGATAATCCGTCATCTTATTCGACACTTCTTTATCCATAAAAAATGCGGTCAGATCTTCGGGTTTTATTTCACCCGTTTGTGTATCGATAAATTGTTGCAGAATCTCACTGGAACGATCCACACGATGGTTACTTAAGTCATCTTTTGTATTCGCTAAGCAGTACAAACCTTGGTCAAAAGTCTGGAATGTATCTTCAATATTCGAATAATAACGTAAATCATCAAATGTTCCATACAATAAATGGTACCCGTTGTATTTGGTTCGATTATCTCTCAAATACGTTTCAAATTCAGCTAATTCAAAATCCTTCGTTAAATAATCCTTCAGTAACTTCCCACGTGATCGTGGTGGATCAAGTGTCGGCTCCCAATCTTGAAAGGGATGATTCAACACTACGATAATTCGCCCGTTATCCGTAAAACCCAGCCACGTTCCATACTCCTTCAAATCCATTCCGGCCGTGACGGTTGGGTACTCCGTCCAGCGATGAATCGGTGCTGCGGGTCGATCATATTGCTCATCACGATTTGCTAATAAAATAAGCGGGTACTCCGGATGCGCACCCTTCATAAATGTTACTAAACACACTGGCCTTCCTCCTCATACTCTCTTCTATTTAGTATAACAAGATTTCTGAGAATTCCCGCACAAAAGTAGTTCAGACCTTTTATCCCTTCACTTTTTGAAAAGAAACACTTGGAAGGTCTAACGCTGAAATAGAAACACAAAAAATGCCTTTCTGAAATAATTCTTCAGCTTTTTCGATTGAGTCAACGCCGTAAATAGATAACGTTAATTCCTGTTCTTCAACCCAAAAAAGTAAATCATCGGTTAGACCTTTTTCATGTAATCGCAAAGTAGTCAGCTTATTTTTGCGTAGAAAATAATGAATCACATCAAAATGAGCTCTTTTTATTTCAGGCAATTGATAATAATTCGGTAAACAATTCGTCACATCATAGTGAACAGCTTGTCGGTCTCGTGGTGAAAAATAAGTCGGTGCGATTCGTCCAGTATACTGAACTTGTCGATTTAATTGCCATTTTTTAACGAGCTCGAAAGATAAAGCTTCTAAATGAGGTTCCATAAAATTTAACACGACTTGTATGGCTAGCTGTTTACGTGAAATATAACTAAATAAGTCATTTAAATAAATAGGATCCAAACGATTGCTTCCAATGATCAATTGGTAGTCTTCAAAGCGACTGACTTTTACTTCTAAACTCTTCACCCCGTTTTGAACGAGGGTTGTCATTTCATCAAAAAATAATGATCCTGCTAACGTTTCTGGTAGGGTAATCGATAACATACACGGCCTCCTTACACATGTCTTTTATCGATTATACGGGATGAATGTAAGCTTTCTGTATGGTTTCAATTAATGTTTGATAAATTTTTCGCGACAATTCAGGTAAGGCACTGAAGAATCTATGGTAAAATAGATGAAAGAAACAGGTGAGGTGAAACAATGGAGAATCTTTACTTAGAAAGAATTGTAAGCGATATCTGGACAGGCTATATCGTTGCGACCGAGAGAGGGCTTTGCTACGTGAGTCATGTTACGACGAACTTACAAGATGTTGTCGATTTTCAGGTGAAATATTACCCGAATAGTAAATTGGTTTCGAGCGCTAAAGAAATTGAGCCTTATCGCGATCAGTTTTACGAATACTTAAATGGCGCACGTGATTCGTTTGATTTCCCAATTGATATAGCAGGAACACCGTTTCAAAAACAAGTATGGGAAGCTTTATACACCATTCCTTATGGTGAAACGGCTAGCTATCTGGATATTGCCCATAAGATTGGCCGGGACTTCAAATCAGCTCAAGCTGTTGGTGGTGCCGTTGGGAAAAATCCGCTATGTATTGTTTGCCCTTGCCATCGTGTTGTTGGCACAGA
>CAZTXI010000009.1:2236-19141 GCA_964617265.1 uncultured Carnobacteriaceae bacterium
TTACTGATGAGCTCACTTATTGTAAGTGGGCTTTTACAATTTGTATGTAAAAAAAGAACTTCCTTTCATCTTTTGTGATGAGAGGAAGTTCAGATTAAGTTTAGACAGATATAATAGCGAAAAACGCTAGTAAATTATTTAGAAAATGATAAACGATTGCAGCTTCAACCGTTTGAGTCTTCTTAGCTGCATACGAGAACATAATCCCCATACCGACATAAGAATATAGAGATGGAATATTTGTCGGTGTATGAATCAGTCCAAATAAAATCGCACTGATAATTACACGTACCCATGTTGTATCGAGTTCTTTCCCACGGAATACCATGATTCCTCTAAATAATACTTCTTCGGTAATCGGAGCGACAACGACAATCATTAGGAACATAATCCAAACAGGGATGTAGTCAAAAAGGGATTCAATCGCTTCTTGATTGACGGCTTCCATTTCACCAAAAATGTAAGTTATAACAACATTACCTAGAGTATAAAGAACAAACGATGCTGGGATATACTTCGCTAAAAAGGACCAGTCAGATTTTGTTAAGCCAGGTAGGATAAAAGATTCTGAGCGACTTAACTGCTTGCGGTTAAAAATCGGAATCTTTCGCCAATAAACAACCAATAGTGTTAGCGGCAAGCTAATTAATGTCCCGTAAACCGATGCATTCACTGCAATCCGATCTAACTCTGCTATTAAAACATCTATATTATTCGGGTCAACATCTGACGTCATTGTTCCAAGAAAGGCAGCGATAAGCTGCAACACCAAACCTGATGTTAAAATAAGGAATACCCAATCTTTCCAAGTGTAATCTCTTAAAGGATAACCTTTCAACATTTAATCCTCTCCATTCTTTTGCATAAAAAAATGTATATTTATCATAGTATAACGAAAAAGAGTCGAATAAAAGGAAAAAGCGACTTACCTTTTAGACAAATCGCTTGAATGTTTTTAAAATAGTGATCCTTTAATATCGAATTTCTTTTTGAAGTACCACTTAGCCGCTAGTCCAGCAATACCGATTACTAGAACTAAACCACCTGGTACAATTGGGTCAAGTGGTCTTAATACGGCTAGTAAAAAGGCCATAACTAATACCCACGATACAATAACAACCATTGTCGCAATACCATATTTCAATAACCCTTTAGTTTGACCTTTTTTAGGAACATAACGTGTTAAAATCATAACCGCTAATCCACCTAATACAAAGTTTAAAATAACTTGTAAAAGTCCAACTTGAGCTTCCATTGCATCTGATCGCAATGCGCTAAGACCGTAAATAATATTAAAGAATCCACCCATTAGCAATGCGCCATCTAAATAAATTAATTTATCCGATGAACGCTCTTCTTCACCTGTTAAACGGACTTTATTGCCTAAAATATGGTCTGCTTGATCTGTTACCGTTCCGTACATTTTACGAGCTGTAATGGATGAAGCTTGTGCGGCAATTATTTCATGAAGCATCTGGTTAAATACATGAACTTTTTTCGTTTCATCATAGTCTACATTGGTTAAATGACTATTTAATTGAAATAAGTAGTTTTGATTTTTTTTCGTTAATTGTGTATATAATGCTTCGTTTTCTTGTTTGATTTCATCTAATGTTTTTGGTTCTTGTTTTTCTGTATCCTTCGACATATCAATAATCCTTTCGTTAGCTTAAACGTTGAAACGGAATAGCATTACATCGCCATCTTGAACGACATAATCCTTACCTTCTTGACGCATACGTCCAGCTTCTTTTGCACCTTTTTCACCATTGTACTGGTCATAATCTTCATATGAGATTGTTTCAGCACGAATAAATCCTTTTTCAAAATCTGTATGGATAACACCGGCTGCTTGTGGTGCACGCATGCCTTTGATGAATGTCCATGCACGAACTTCTTTCACACCTGCTGTGAAATACGTTCCTAAATTCAGTAATTCATATGAACGACGGATTAAACGATTCAGTCCAGGTTCAGTTGCTCCTAGATCTTCTAACAACATATCGCGTTCTTCGTCATCTAATGTCGATAATTCCTCTTCAATTCCTGCTGAAATACCAACAACTTCTGCACCTTCTGCATCCGCGATTGCTTTTACAATTTGGTATTGTTCGTTTGCTGCTGGGTCAGCCATGTCATCTTCGGCTACGTTCGCTACGTATAATACCGGTTTGCTCGTTAGTAAGAATAAGCCTTTAACAACTTTTTCTTCTTCTTCACTAAACTCTAGCGCACGAACAGGAATACCATCTTCCAATGCGGGTTTGATTTTTTTAAGGACTTCAAACTCTTCAATGGATTCTTTATCTCCTGATCGAGATTGTTTTTCAACACGTGCATAACGTTTTGTGACAGAATCTAAGTCTGCTAAAACCAATTCAATATTAATTGTTTCAATATCATCAGCTGGGCTTACGTTATTTGAAACGTGGATAATATTATCGTCTACGAAACAACGTACAACGTGTACGATTGCGTCAACTTCACGAATGTTAGCTAAGAATTTGTTTCCAAGTCCTTCTCCTTCACTCGCTCCTTTTACGATTCCAGCGATATCTGTAAACTCAAATGTTGTTGGAACAACACGTTCTGGGTCTACAATTTCAGATAAGCGTTCTAGTCGTTGATCCGGAACTTCTACTACTCCTACGTTCGGGTCAATCGTCGCGAATGGGTAGTTCGCTGCTTCTACCCCTGCTTTTGTAATTGCGTTAAATAAAGTCGATTTACCTACGTTAGGCAATCCGACAATACCTGCTGTTAAAGCCATATTTTAATACTCACCTTTCGCACATTTATCATGTGGTCTCTAATTTTCTGTTGATTCGATTACTTTTTTAATTTTACGATTAAACTCACGGCGCGGCATCATGACTAGTTGACCACAACCTAAACATTTGATGCGAATATCCGCACCTAAACGAATAATCTCCCAGCGATTTTCACCACAAGGATGCTGCTTTTTCATTTCAACTACACCATTCAACTCATAATTCATATTAGCCAACTGTGTGCCTCCTCGAATAATTGTTTTTATTGCTCACCGTCCTCTATTTTACCGGCTTTATGCATCTAAATCAATGTTTAAAACGTCGATTAATATACGGTTTAAGTCACTTTGAGAAGTATATTCAATTTGAATTTTTCCTTTGTCACCTTGTTCATTAATTTTGACGTCTGTACCAAATTTATCCATCAATTGGTTTTCATATTCACGGATAAATGGTGATTTGTTTGTTATTTTTTCTTTCTTCGGTTCTTTTGTTTTATTTTTAATTTCAGAAACCATTTTTTCTAATTGTCGAACAGTTAAGTTCTCGGCTACTGCTTTTTTCGCTAAGCGGATCACTTCTTTTTCGTCCGTTAATGAACGCAGTGTACGAGCTTGTCCCATTGATAGTTTACTGTCGTTGATTAACACTTTTACCTCATCGGGTAATGTGCGTAAACGTAAATGGTTCGCCACATGCGAGCGACTCTTACCTAATGCATCCGCTACTTTTTCTTGTGTTAAATCAAGTTTTTCCATCATTAACTGGTAAGCATCCGCTTCTTCTAGAGGTGTTAAATCTTCACGCTGTAAGTTTTCTAAAATCGCATAACGAATCATGAATTCTTCATTTAATTCACGAACAATTGCTGGAATTGTATCGATTCCGGCTAAAATAGATGCACGGTGACGACGTTCTCCGGCAACTAATTCATAACCTTTTGCGCTTGATTTACGAACAATAATTGGTTGTAAAACACCGTTTTGTTGAATGGATTCTGCTAATTCCTTTAAAGCATCTTGGTCAAAGCTCTGACGCGGTTGATAGGGATTTGGTCGGATTTCAGAAACGGGAATGAGTTCAACTTTTTCTTCTCCACTCAATGATTCCTCTTCTAGCAAAGCTTCTTCTGGAAATAAAGCATTAATGCCTTGCCCTAAACCTTTTCTCTTTCTAGCGCTCATTTTGTTCCAACACTTCCTTTGCTAGTTCTTCGTATTTCTGAGCTCCTATTGAGCTTTTATCATAATCAATAATGGATAAACCATAACTTGGTGCTTCAGATAAGCGAACATTACGTGGAATAATTGTATCGTATACTTTTTCATGGAAGTATTTCTTCACTTCTTCCACTACTTCATAGCCTAAGTTTGTACGACGGTCTAACATCGTTAGTAGGACACCTTCAATTTTCAACTCATTGTTGAAATGCTTTTGAACTAAGCGAATGGTGTTTAATAACTGGCTTAATCCCTCTAAAGCGTAATACTCACATTGAACTGGAATTAATACCGAGTCGCTTGCAGTAAACGCGTTAATGGTTAAGTGACCTAAAGATGGTGGACAGTCGATGAAGATGTAATCATATTCATCTTTTACTTCTTCAATGGCTTCTTTTAAGCGTGTTTCACGATGATCCATATTAGATAATTCAACTTCTGCTCCAGCTAATTGAATAGAAGCGGGAACAACATCCATATTTTCTCGACTTGATGGAACACGAACTTCACTAATTGGAGCACCATTAATTAATACATCATAGATGTCCTCTGTAATGTCTCCTTTACTAATCCCTAATCCACTCGTTGAATTTCCTTGAGCATCACTATCAATTAGTAATACTTTTTTTCCTTGATAGGCCAATGTAGCTCCTAAGTTAATCGTTGTCGTTGTTTTACCAACGCCACCTTTTTGATTTGCGACAGAAATAACTCTACCCATGCTTTTTCCTCCATTGTCTACTTGATGACTATTTCATAATCGGTTATGTTATAACGGATTTTTATTTGGTGTGCCTGCTTTTCTTGGATATTTACCTGGTGTTTTACGTTCTTTTTCAATCAAGATAATGTTTCGTTCACCTGCATCATGTGGTAATTCAAATGAAGCAACTTCTTTTGTTTTTCCACCCAATGTCTTAATAGCTTTTTTCGAATCGTTTAACTCATCCGAAGCTTTTGAACCTTTCATTGCTGCAAACGTTCCACCAATTTTTGTGATTGGTAAGCAGAACTCTGCAAGGACACTTAGGTTAGCAACTGCACGAGCTGTTACGACATCATAGGCATTACGGTGTTCTTTTTGTTGTCCAAAATCTTCCGCTCGAGCGTGAAATAGATGAACATTTTCTAGTCCGAGTTCATCGACTAATAATTGTAAAAAGTTAATTCGTTTTTTTAATGAATCAACAATCGTAATTTCAATGGATGGGAAGATAATCTTTAATGGAATACTTGGGAAACCAGCTCCCGATCCAACATCACACAATTTAATCGATTGATTCTCGAAATCAATGTGTTGCGAAAGTGTCGCCGAGTCGTAGAAGTGTTTCAAATAAACTTCTTCTTCCTCTGTAATCGCTGTTAGATTAATCTTCTCGTTCCATTCTTGCAATAATGCTAAGTACTGGTCAAATTGTTTCATTTGTTGTGCATTCAACATAATATTTTCTTTTTCTAAAGTGGCTTGAAAAAGCTCTGGATTCATATTTAATTCTCCTCGTATGCTCAGTTGTGGAACATAAAAATGTTTCACATAGTTAGTATAACTTTACTAGAAATAGCATACGAATTCAATGCTCGTGATGATTATTTTTATTCTTATTCAATTGGTCTATTACGCATGAAATCTAGGTTTCTCATTTTGAAAAAAGAAAAACATATCCTACACAATTCATGTGCAAAATATGTTTTTAAATGTATCCTAAATTTCAGCATATGTTACTAGTTTAATCGCTTCATCCGCTCGAACCTGTTCTGCGAAGGGTGAATCAATTAATAACTGGGTTTGGTAAATTCGCGGCTCGGTTAGTGTTGATGTTTCATGCAACAACTGATCGATATAACCAACATGGCATTTGATTTCAGCGGATTCTTTTTCTTTTATTTTTGAAATGAGGTTCTCTAGGAAAAACTGTTCATCGCCTCGTTCCAAAAGATGAACGGTATCAAAAGCTGGCTCGAAATATTCAGGCGCTCGATGTGGTCGATCTGATTCGAAATTGCCGCGTACCGCTAACTGATATTTATCAGCCAAATCAAGAAATACGTCCAAATGGTGTTCGTTGAAATAACTGGCATTATGATGAGTGTTTAAATGAGTAGGCTGAATCCCAGCATCAATCACTCGATTAATTTGAGCTTCCCATTCTTTAGATAAATCATCCAAATCAGCGATTGTATACCCTTGTCGGTAAGCATCTGGACGGTAAAATGTACCTGTCTCGTCAACTAATGAAGGGACATCCGTTCGTATAGGTTTTAGTGTGGTGATATTTAAATGAATCCCCACTCCAAGTTTTGGATTCTCTTTCGCTAGACGAATTGCATGGTCAAAACTCGTTGTATTCACGAGTAAAGAGGCTGAGGTTAAAATACCTTCTTGATGTGCATCAATCACCGCATAGTTCACTGCTCTACTGTACCCATAGTCATCTGAATTAATAATCAGCTTTGTCATAATTTCCCTCCATTTCATTCTTTACTCACTTAGTATACCATTCTATGGTTGATGTTTCATTGATTTGATTGGACTTATCGCTAATACTTCAGTTGAGAGTATACCTTAATTTTGCTATGATACTAGAGCAAACATCTTGGATAACAAGAAGTTTTTTGTTTTATTTTAGATAATATTTTGGAGACGGGATGAGAATTTTGGATCAATTTTTTCAAATGCTAGACTTACAATTAACATTTTTACTTAACTTATTGATTGGTGTGTTTGCTTACCGAACAAAAATGATTACCGATAAAAATCGGCCACATTTTCTGAGCTTGGTATTGAACATTTTCTTACCAGCCATGGTTTTTAACTCTTTTAGACATTTAACAACTGACTTATTAAAATCAGGACTCATTGTTCTATTGGCTTCTTTCGCAATTTATACCGTAACTTATTTTATTGGTGCATTAGCTTTCCGCGATTTTGACGATAAGAAAAAACGAATTTTACATTACGCTACTCTCGTTAACAACGTCGGTTTTGCGGGTCAACCTTTATCCGCCGACATGTTTGGAGACATTGGTACAATTTATGCGTCGATCTACCTTGTACCGCACCGCATTTTTATGTGGACAGTCGGTATTTCGGTACTTACAACCGATGCATCTGCTAATTTTAAATCAGCTCTTTTCAAATTAATTCGTAATCCATCGATTATTGCTTTAATTCTTGGATTGATTCGGGGAATACTACAAATTCCACTACCACCTTTTGTTGACCGATCGATGGGACAACTTGGTGCAGCCGTTTCACCAATGGCAGCAATCTTAATCGGTTCGATTATTGCGACTTTAGATTTAAACTCACTTTTTGAAAAGGGGGTTCTGCGTTTTACTTTTATCCGATTAATCGTTATCCCACTAGCTGTCCTTGCAATTTGTAATTTACTTGGGCTTGGCGGTCCAATCGCTGGTGTATTGACCATTATGACTGCTATGCCTGCTGGAACCACTACTGCATTATTGGCAGATAGTTATGGACTAGATGAACAACTGGCTTCCAAAGCAATCTTTGTTTCAACCGTTTTATCTGTCATTACTGTGCCAACTCTGATGCTCTTTTTATAAAAAGCATTTTGGGTTTTTATTCAGTTTAATTAAGCATTCAGCCCATTATGAAATAAAACCTTTTATCAAATTCGTTCGCGTATGAATGAGGGTTTTCATTTCAAGATGGGCTTTTTGTTGCTCTCGATTCTAAAATGTATATTAAAATATAATGAACAACTCAATATTTATTGTGCATTTTAACGGCTTTGTACTATTTTGTTTATCCCTTTTTGTATTATTATGGTATAATATCAAAAGAATTGTTTCTATATGAATGCATGTTTGCCAATTCGTTAACCGCTCACAGTATTTATCAAGTATATAACATTAGATATTCGTTAGAAACATTGACTATACTAGGCCATTGCATAAGGACTTAAGGGAATCGTGAGGTTATAAAATGGAAAATAAGAAGAATCTTTTGGATCAAATTATTGATGAGCAGAAACTAGCCATTGTGTTTCAACCAATTATTTCATTGAAAAATGGTGATGTTTTAGGGTATGAGGCATTAAGCCGCACACCGAATGAAGAATCTTTTAAAAATATCGAAGACTTATTTGAGTTGGCTAAACAAGAGAACCGTCTTTGGGAGTTAGAGCGTTTGTGTCAGATGAAAACATTACGTGCCTCAAAGAGTTTTTTGGTACCGCCCTTTAATAAGAAACTCTTTATGAATGTAAGCTCACATGTGTTAAAGAAGAAAAGCTTTCACACTGAAATGACTGAGTTTTTCTTGAGAGAATTTCGCATTTCACCCCATAATATTATTTTTGAAGTAACTGAACAGAACATGATTGATGACTTACAGGGTTTTCAAACGACTCTGAGCCAATATAATAGCGAGAGTTTTAATTTGGCGATTGATGATGCGGGTGTTGAATACTCTGGTTTAAATGCCATTACGGATTTTAATCCAAATTATATTAAGATCAATATGAAATTAATTCGTAATATCCATAAAAATTATTTACAATCCGCAATTGTCAAAGGAATGGTTGAGTTTTCTAAAGTGGCAAATGTTTCTTTAATCGCTGAGGGTGTAGAGAGTTACGAAGAATTAGAAACGATTACACGCATGGGCGTACAATACGCGCAAGGCTATTATATTCAAAAACCACATCAAAAAATTCAGCCGATTGATTCTAAATTAGTAGAGAACATTTCAGATATTCGTACGTTAATGCTCCAAGAAGAACGGAACCGGGTTCAATTTACGCCAATTGAGATATTATCTCGTCCAGCACAAACAGTTTCTTCTGAAACGCTAACCCTAGATGCTTATGAAATTATGAACAGTGAAGTTGATTGTTATGGACTTACTATTTTAGACAATCAAAAACCCGTAGGAATTATAACCAATAAAAGCTTAGCTCTTACATTAAGTGGCCGTTATGGTTTTAGACTTTACCAAGACAAGCCCATTTCAAAAATAATGGATCGTGAATTTTTAACAGTTGATTGTAATATGCCCATTAGTTTAGTCGCAGAGTTAGCAATGGATCGGCCACAGGATAAACTTTATGATTTTGTAGTAGTAACTAAAGATGGAAAATACCATGGCAGTGTAACCATTAAGCGAATTCTGCAAAAGGTAACCGAGTTAGAAGTCTCTTCTGCTAAACAACAAAATCCATTAACTGGCTTACCTGGTAATATTACGATCGAACATAAATTAAATCAGATGATAAAAAGTGGTAAGGAATTTAGTGCCGTTTATCTCGATATTGATAATTTTAAACCATATAATGATATTTATGGTTTTGAAACGGGCGACCTTATTATTAAATTATTAGCGATGTTGATTGAAGACTTTGTGCCAAATGACCAATTCATCGGCCATATTGGTGGGGATGACTTTATTGTTTTATACGATTACCATATCCAGCCTGATAAATTTAAACCACTCATTGAAGCTTTTGAAAATGAAGTGCTTGAATTTTATAGTCCAGAAGACCGTCAGAATGGTTATATTGCAGCAGAAACGCGAAATGGAGATAAAGAAAAATTCCCATTGATTTCAGCAACGGCCGTCACGGTTGATAATAGTGAATATGATTATAAGACAACTCGCGCTATTTCAGAAGATTTAGCAAACCTAAAAAATTTAGCCAAGTTAGATAAATTACGCGCTAACTAACTACAGAAAAACTCCAGTTTACGTCATGAGCAGATGACGTCTTACTGGAGTTTTATTTATTTTATTGTTTCAAAAAATGGGGCGTAAACAAGTATTTATAATATTTTACACATGTGAGCGATTTGAAAAATAAAAATGGTGTTAATGAATTCAATTGATCCATCAACACCAAATCATATTATTAATTTATAGAGCGTCTAACCACTGTTTTCCAGCAATCAGATTCTTCTCGTTAATTTCATGAGAGTTAACCCATACTTGATCAACTTTAGCACCACGCGATTCAAAAATAGAAATCACTCGATTACTTTCTAATTTCGGAACGATTGGGTCATATTCTCCCATTGAAAGAAGTACTTTCACATCCGATAAGTCTGGTCCATCTTCTAAATCAACTGGATACATTGGTGCATACAGCATCGCTTTATTGATTTTCGAATCTTCTAACAATAGCATATTGATTCCAATATTTGAACCGTTTGAGAAACCGAGTAGTACGACATCTTCTAATTCAAACTGATATTCTTCTGCTTTTTCAGAAATAAACTGGTATAACTCTTGTCCGCGTTTCATTAGATCAGGCACATCGTAATTTCCTTCGCCAAGACGTTTGAAATAGCGATTCATACCATTTTCAGAAACGTTTCCTCGAATACTTAATACTGTTGCATCAGGTGCAATCGCATTTGTAACAGGAATTAGGTTTCGTTCATCGGCACCTGTTCCATGTAAAAGAACAATGACGGGTTCTCCAGCTTTACCTTCGTTATAAATATAGTTGTACATTTTAAGTATTCTCCTTTTTATTCTGGTCGAGCAATCGTAAACATTTGACCAATTTCAGCATAATCATGACCTGCCAAGCGACTCACCGCAGCCAATCCGACTGGATCGATTCGACCTTCGTGATACAGAGCATCTTCAATATGATACTGTTTGATTTTCAACAGCAGTAAATCTGCAGAAGGTGCACCTTCATTTTCGATAAGTACATGTTCATGCAACTCTACTTCAAAACGAATTTTTGTTTCTTTTAAACTTGGTGTATCCACTGTTGTTGATGGGATCAATGTAAAATTCGTTCGGTCTAATTCACTTTTATCAGCAGCTAAGTTTGCGGCCGTTTCATTCGCATCTTCTACGTTATCCGTATCCACCACATGAATAACGGCTTCTTTTTTCGCTAATATATTTCTAGCGGTGTCTTTCATTTCACCTTTTTTTCGTTGAAATGCGACAGAAACAATTGGTGGATTAGATGTCACAATATTAAAATAACTGAAAGGCGCTATATTTAATACTTCATCATCAGAGACACTCGTGATTAAGGCGATTGGTCTTGGAATAATCGATCCAATCATAAACTTGTAGTTGTCTCTTTCACTAATTTCCTCAGGGCTAAAATGAACCATTAAATTCCTGCTTCCTATTTTTTATATTTTGTGTTGATATCTGATGTGTCAAATGGTCGAACAACACTCTCTACGTAATCACGTTTGTCTTCAAATGCTGGTGGTAATGCAAGTGTTGAACCTAGTTCATCGTATGATTCTTGGTGATCGATAAATCCTGGACCATCTGTTGAAAGTTCAATCAAGATATGACCAACGCGTGTGTATAGTGCCTCAAAATAGAAACGATCGACATGTCCTGAGTGTCCCATTCCAAATTCGTTGTAACGAGCTTCCCATGCTTTAATCGCTGCTGAGTCTTTAACGCGGAATGCAACGTGATGAACAGTTCCGTGTCCTTGACGTTCTACTGTAGCTGACTCATCTTTTCGTAAGATAATTTGGCCACCATTTCCACCTTCACCAACTTCTAGAATTGCTACGGTATCTTCTTTTTGTTTTAATTCAAAACCAAAGATTTGCTCTAAAAATTGAATAAAGTCATCATAATAACTGACTGTAATTTCAATTGGGCCTAATCCGTAAATCGCTTTGTCTTCTGGTACTGGACCATTTTTCCAAGGCGTACCAGCTGCTACACCTTCATTATTTTCATCTGAGAATAATTGGTAACGTTGTCCATCTTCTTCTTCAAATGGTAAAACTTTGCGACCAAATAATTCTTGAATACCATCATTTTTAACACCGAATTCTTCAAAACGGTTTAAGTAATAGTCTAATGCTGCATCATTTGGAACTCGCAATCCTGTACGAGTAATACCGTTTGTTCCTTTTCCATATTTGGGAATACCCACAAAGTCAAAGAATGTTAAATCTGTTCCAGGGTTTCCTCTATCGTCTGCATAAAACGTATGGTAAGTTTGAATATCATCTTGATTCACTGTCTTTTTAACTAAACGCATGCCTAAAACACCTGTAACAAATTCGTAGTTACGTTCTGCACTATCTGTAATAGCCGTTACATGGTGAATACCTAATAATTCTGGGGTTGTCATAATAATCTACTCACTTTCTTTTGTGTGTTGAGTTTAATGGTCAAATTTACTTTATATTATATCGTCTCTAATTCGAGATAATAATAACACGTCGATTATTTCATGTCAACCAATTAGTTCGAATTCGTCTTAATTCAATTGAAATTTTAATTAGTAGGCGCGGTATGGGACTTTCCAATTACGTTTATAGGATAGGATACGAAGTGTTGTGAAAGCAAAGAATACAACGATAATTTCTGTATTCGTTCTTGCCCAACCATTTCCTAGAATTAATCCGACTAAGAAAATCCATAAACCATATACGTTCTCGTCCAATAATATCGATTGACGTTTGGATAGCAAGTCACGGAAAACTCCTCCACCGGTTGCTGTCAATAACGCCGCAACAATAACAGCACCTAATGGACGCCCCATTCCAATCGCGATCATCGACCCCTGTATAGCAAAAGAAATAATTCCAATGGCATCTAGAATATCTGTCCAAAATGCTTTTTTCTTTAAAAAGAAGTGTGGGAAAATCAACACTGAAGTAATTGAAATTAGTGAAACAGTAAACGGAATATCTTGGCGCCATAACTCATTACCCGATTCTCCCAATAACATATAACGTAAAGCACCACCGCCAAAGGCGTTTAAAATACCAAATAAATAAACCGCGAATAAATCAAATTTTTTCTCCATAGCGATTAAGCCGCCCTGTAGTGAAAATGAAATAGTTCCTATAACTGAAAAAAACTCTATAATCTCCATTCTATAACTCCATCCCTCATGAATTTCTACAATCTTGTTTATTCTACCTAAAATTTTGCGAAGTTCAATGGTAGAATTTAACTTTTTTTCTGTCTTTAAAAGACGATTCTCACTTAATCTTAACGCTAAAAAAGTGGATACCGGTTAGGAGTCCACTTTTAGGTTTGATTGATTGGATTTCACTCGGTAACCACCTAAATGATTCGCCCAAGATTCAGTATAAAATGCGTAATAACTTTTTTGGTTTCGAATGCGATAATTTTGAAATAGACGATTCCATACAAGAGAAGGCAGACCAATAATCGGCAAATACAATAGAAGCAATCGCTTGGATTGTAATGTATGTCCGTACTCATGTTTTACCATAGAAGATCGAAAATAAGCATCATCCATAAAGATAAAACGACTTAATGAAATACCGCCCCACCGACCCGGAACATGTGTCACATAGGCATCCTTGTAGCGATAATAAGGATATTTCTTCATTTTTATGAAATAAAAAAATGTAAGATAGCCTAATATATTTTGTGGAAACTCTAATAGAAACATCATACACCTCGATTTCATTTCACAAGATTAGTCTTTAATCTTAATACCTAAAAGTCCAGCAAAGTAAGCAGCTTGATTCCTTGAAACGATGCACCCTTTCAGATGCTCCATCGACACGCCAATCCTTTCAAACTCAGACGAGCTAATATCAATACCTTTTAACGATGTCTCTCTAAAATTAACCTCGTTAATATTACAATTGTCAAAGCCCAGTTTCTTAAATGTACAATCAAAGAAGTCAGCATTTTCTAACATTGACTCTTCAAATAGAACATTCTCAAACTTTGTTTGCGCAAAGATACCTAGATTGGTAATGCAAGACTGAAAGCGTGTCTGTCCAATATAAGACTCAGACAAATTAATACCTAATAGCTTACAATCAACAAATTCCACACGAATCATTGATGCATTTGATAAATCAGCGTTGGAGAAATCACAATTCTCAAAACGCACATCACTTAAATCCACACCTGTAAAATCAGTGTTTGTGAAATGACTATTCTTGATCACCGTCTGATTCAGGCGCATATCGTGGAGTGTCTCATCCGTAAAATGAGCATTCGTAACCTCCGCTAAATAGAGCTCGGTATAGTCATCCTCAAAAATCGTACTAAATTCTATCTCTTCCAATTGATTTGGAATTTTAGGTTGCATTATTTTCATTGTATGTCCTCTCTAAAAAACCAACGGATCTGGTTGAAATGAATGACCCGTTGGTTTAACCATTCTCTATTTGCTATTTGGAACAATCGCATAAACTTCAGCTGGAAATCCGGGTGAATCTTTAATATGTGGAACACCAATAAAAATAACACTGCCTACCGGTGGAACCTTATCTAAATTCGCCATTAATTCAACTTGATATTTATCTTCAGCTAGCCAATAATACTCTGCATCTAAGAAACCAGCTTCTGCTGCTTCAACACCACTGTCTGTATTAAGCGTTTCATGACCAATAGCTGTTACATTCCGTTCACGACTAAGAAATTCTAAGGCTGGGATAGACCATCCAGGCGTATGCTCCACACCGTCTTCGTCAACATTTTTAAACTCTTCACTATCGATAAATCGTTTATACCATAGGCTGGAGAATGCGACAAAACTTCCGGCAGGTATTTCACCGTACTGGGCTTCGAAATCTTTGATGTCTTCTACCGTAACGGCATAACCATGTGTCTCGGCCACTTTATCCTCTAAATGAAGAACATATAATGGAAGAACGCGTTCTTTTTGTGATACTTCTGCTAAATTTCGTTTACCTTCTGCGAAATGATTCGGTGCGTCAATATGCGTTCCGTGAGATGAACCGATTGTATATTCTAGAGAATTCGCTCCGGAATCAGCAATCGTTGAAATAACATTTACCTGTAACGGATTAAATGTGTGATAAATTGGAATATCCTTGTTCACTTCATGCGTTAGATTAACCCATTCGTAATTCTTCAACTGAGACAATATCTCGTGCAATTCGTACATCTCGATCACTCCTTGTTTGTGTGTTCTTTCATTTTACCAACTGTTTTTGTAAAATGCATGTAATTAAGGTTCAATCTCTATTTAATTATATTATGAAATAATGTATACTTTTATTGTAACTTATTTCACAATAAAATGGAGGAATCACCATGGTACGACTAAAAGATAAGGTTGCAATTATTACTGGTGGGGCTTCAGGAATGGGTGAAGCACATGTTCGTTTATTTATTGAGGAAGGGGCAAAAGTTGTCTTTACAGATATTAACGCTGAAAAAGGCAAGCTGCTAGCTGAAGAACTCGGCCAGAATGCAGTATTCGTTCAACAAGACGTTACGGACGAAAAAGGTTGGGAAACCGTTGTTTCAGAAGCCGAAAAAGCATTTGGGCCTGTTAATATTTTAGTCAACAATGCTGGAATCAGTCCCGTTCTTAGCGTAGAACATTCTTCTTTAGATGACTATATGAATGTCGTCAACATTAATCAAGTGAGTGTTTTCTTAGGAATGAAATATGTAACAGCATCCATGAAGAAAGCAGAGTCTGGATCAATTATTAACATTTCATCCATCAATGGTTTGTCAGGTGGTGCGATTGGGTACACGGATACGAAATTCGCAGTCCGTGGGATGACAAAAGCGGCTGCTAAAGAATTAGCTCAGTATAATATCCGTGTAAACTCTGTTCATCCAGGCATAATCAACACACCTATGGTTCAACAAAGTGATGCATTTGAACAAATCCAAGCGATGGTACATATGATTCCGCTGCAACGCATGTCTGAACCAAATGAAATTAGTCAACTTGTTTTATTCCTAGCTTCTGATGATTCAAGCTACTCTACTGGAGCTGAATTTATTGCAGATGGTGGAATTACTGCTTAATTACATAAAAAGTAAAGTCTGCGACTCATCGTAATAGATGGGTCCCAGACTTTTTTATTATTCTAATTCACCATAATCTTCTTTTTTTACATCTAAGTGAAAGACTTTTCCACTTCGTTCATATAATACATCATCCACCTCTGCACGATGGTTGGCAACGCGGGCCAGTGCAAAAAAGTAATCCGATAAACGGTTGATAAACATTAAAACATGTGGATTTGCTTCCGCTTCTTTTCGATTTGTATCGTATACTTCTGTTTTTTGACTGTTTTCTAAATATTGATGAAAAGATACAATTTCACGCTCAGCACGACGAGTTACCGTGCGACAAACGTGTAATTCTGACGCCAATCGTGTGCCTCCAGGTAAAATAAATGACTCTAACGGTTTTGGTTCTGCCGCATATTGATCAATAATCTTTTCTAACCATTTCGTTGGTTCAATCGTCATACGGTATGGATATTTATCTGTATTGGAAGTCGCTAAATCATTCCCACAATCAAACAAAAATTGTTGAATTTGTTGTAACTCTTCGACTAATTCCGGCCAAGCTTCTGATGAACTCGCGCAAAGACCAACAAAACTATTTAATTCGTCCACAGTTCCATAAGCTTCTACTCGGTCAGAATCTTTGTAGACGGTATAATTTCCATTAATTTTCGTTTGGCCTTTATCGCCTACTCTTGTATATAGTTGCATGCATTCTCCACCTTCTCTAGTAAAAAACTCCAAATAACTGCTAAAGTTATTTGGAGTTTTAAGTTTAATTTTTAATTATAGTCCACAGCGTAATTGTGCGCTACAGTTTGTACATGTGTTACATCCACCAATTTCTTCAACAATTCCTTGTCGACAGATTGGGCAAGTATCACCAATATCTGAACCATAGACAACGTCATCTGTATGACCTTTTTGTAAAATGTGTTCTTGTTCTGCTTGATCAACTAATTGACGCAATTCATTTCGATCGTCAACCACTCGAACATCGTCTACTTCGAATAATGCAATGTTTTCAAAGTCATTTTCTTCTGCTTTCAACGTCAGAACTTGTGAGTCACGCGAACCATCCACGTAAACTGTTCCACCTTTAGCGCCACCTTTGTATAGACGTTCGTAAATTTTAGCTACTTCAGAAACAGAGTAACCTTCTGGTGCGTTA
>CAZTXI010000010.1:0-17367 GCA_964617265.1 uncultured Carnobacteriaceae bacterium
TAACTTAAGCGAATGTTCAAACTGTGGTGAATTGAGAAAAAGTCATCATGTTTGTGCAGCTTGCGGACATTACGATGGTAAAGAAGTTGTTGAAGCTTAATTTTTTAAGTGTTCAATACTAAGGCGTCTTTTGAATCTATTCAAGAGACGTTTTTTTTGTTATCATAAACTTATCCATTTATAATATATTTGACAAAAAAATTAAAAGGTAAAGGAGTGGTGGGTAATGTCTGAAACGTTAGATTCTTTAATATACATATTTTTCTATATATTCCCGCTTCTCATGTTGTTTTACGGACGAAAAGTTCGTCCGGATTTAGGCGTATTTCCTATACCTGTTAAGACAGTGGATTTATTAACGCCTTACTTATTGATGTCGGTAAGTATCCAAACCTATTTAGCCGGTTTAAATCCTGCTCATTTATATTTTTATATTATATTGAGTATTTTAGGGATTATTCATGCATCTATATTAGCGTTTGGGAAGCGAGTTTTATTGGTCGGTAATTTTTTCCGCACATGGTGGCGATATGTTTTTATCATATCCTTCTTATATCATTTCATTGTCGGAGGTTACGGGCTATATATAAATCTATTTTAAAATTAAAAATGCACCGCATATTAGGTTGAGTAATCAACCTGATGTGCGGTGTTTTTGTTTTTATCTGGAAAAGGATTTCTGATCCAATTAACTAGATTCAATAGTAATTCCCTTACCGTACAACAGATATTTTTGCAACAAACTCACCACGTTTTAAAAATAGGATATAAATTATGGGAAACTCCTCCACATGAAAAAAATGCTACTTGGGGTGGGAAGTGGGGGGATATTTTAATCAAAAATCTTATAAAGAGCAAATATAAGCAGAAAAATCCATAACATTCAAGTTATCCGAACGTACGTTGGTCTAATAACATTACAAATATTACAAAATGACATATTTTTGGTGAATTTAATAATTCAAGTGGAGGGAAGTGGGGGGATGTGGTAGAATGAATTTATATTAGACTTGGGCAGATTGTAGAGAGGAGGCAATAAAATGTTACTCGGCGAATTTAAACACTCGATAGATTCTAAGGGACGATTAATCGTTCCAGCTAAATTCAGAGGCGATTTGGGCGAACGTTTTATTGTCACTCGTGGATTGGATGGTTGTTTATTTGGCTATCCAGCTGATGAATGGGCTAAAGTTGAAGAAAAATTAAGTCAGTTACCAATGGCTAAGCGTGATGCGAGAAAATTTACGCGCTTTTTCTATTCAGCAGCTACAGAATGTACAATCGATAAACAAGGACGTATCAATCTTCCACAAAACTTAATTGACTTCGCTAAAATCGAAAAAAATTGTTATTTAGTTGGTGTATCTAGTCGATTTGAAATTTGGAGTGAAGAAAACTGGGAAGATTTCACAGATGAAGCAGAAGGCTCATTTGAAGATATCGCAGAAGATATGATTGATTTTGGATTTTAATTTAAACAATAAATAAACGAATGAACGGAGGCTAGGTGTGGAATTTCAACATGAAACAGTTTTATTAGAAGAAGCAGTAGCAGGATTAAATATTAAGCCGAATGGGGTTTATGTCGATTGTACACTTGGTGGAGCAGGCCATTCGTCTTTAATACTCGATCAATTAAACGAAAATGGACATTTATATGCATTTGACCAAGACGATTTTGCGATTCAAGAAGCTGAAAAAACACTAAAAGCAGGAATCGATAATGGACAAGTTACATTGGTAAAATCAAATTTTAGAAATCTAAAAGCCAGTCTTGCTGAACTTGGTGTACATAAAGTAGATGGCGTTTTGTATGATTTAGGTGTTTCGTCACCACAACTTGACGATGGAGAACGAGGATTTAGTTATAACTATGATGCTTCATTAGATATGCGTATGAATCAATCACAAAAACTAACCGCTTATGAAATTATTAATGAGTGGGATTATAATGCACTGGTTAAAATATTCTTCCAATATGGAGAAGAAAAATTTTCGAAACAAATTGCTCGTAAAATTGAACAACAACGTGAAGTCAAACCCATTGAAACAACGTTTGAGTTAGTTGAATTAATTAAAGATGGAATCCCAGCAGCAGCTCGTAGAACGGGTGGACATCCAGCTAAACGTATTTTTCAAGCTATTCGTATAGCCGTAAATGATGAATTAAATTCAGTTAAAGAATCATTAGAACAGGCTGTACAAATAATAGATATTGAAGGTCGAATAAGTGTTATTACATTCCATTCTTTAGAGGATAGAATTGTAAAAAATATTTTTAAAGATTACTCGACCGTGGAGCAACCACCGAAAAACTTACCAATTTTACCAGATCAAATTAAAAAAGCACCTTTAAAACTAGTCAATCGAAAAGTTATTTTACCAACAGAAGAAGAAGTTGAAAGAAATAAGCGCTCTAGGAGTGCCAAGCTTCGTATAGCTGAAAAGCAGAGAGAACTAGACGAGTAGACCCGCCACAGCAGTGGAAGTAATTAGGAGGAATATAAGTATGGAGGACAATTTAGCGCGACAGTTAGAAATAGATGAACAAGCGGTATCATGGGAACAAGCTTATGTGCAACCGGTCGAGCAGCCATATGAACAAGCGGCGCCATCGATAGAACCAATACCACAAGCAGCGCCTCTATCAAAAGGATTAACAAAATTTGAAATGTTTTTAATGACTTCGTTTGCAATTATTGGATTTGCACTTATTTTACTAAACGTTCAATCAAGTTTAGAATTATCAACTGCAAGCAGAAGTGTACAAGATGTAGATGCTGAAATTGTACAAACAAATATTGAAATTGAAAACCTGAAACAACAATCTCATGAATTAGCGCGTTATGATCGTATTCAGGAAATTGCTCAAAAATATGGGTTAGAATTACATCCTGATAACATTATCAATATCGCACCACAAGAGTAGGTGAGATAGATGAATTCAAGTCGAAATCGTCAAAATTTCTCATCATTATTTTTAATCGTTACCGTTTTTTCTTTTGTCTTATTATTTATGCGTTTTTCACAAATAATGGTTCACGGTGAGATAGATGGGGAAGATTTAAGAGAGAATGTTGTCAACCTTTATACTCGAAATCAAACACTACAGGCAGATCGAGGAACGATTTATGATCGACATGGGAACCCGCTAGCGATCGATGCGACTTCTTACAAAATGATAGCTGTGTTAACGGATAAATGGTCAACTCCAGAAAATCCACAACACGTCCAGAATAAAGAAGCTATAGCTTCGATTTTAGCGAATCATATTAACTTAAGTAAAGAAGATATCTTAAAATTTCTGAATAAAGATGTCGACCAAGTTGAGTTTGGACCAGCAGGTAGAAACTTATCGTATCACACGACAAGTCATATTAAACAAGAATTAAATGAACAGAATCTTAAAGGGATTGTATTTGAAGAAAAGAAAAAACGATTGTATCCAAATGGTACATTTGCGTCACATACCGTTGGTTTAGCACAATATCCAACGCAAGAAGAGGATAGTGGAACCAAGCAATTAGTCGGTGTAATGGGATTAGAAAGTTCATTTAATGATTTGCTAACTGGAACAAATGGTGAGAGAAGTTATCAAAAAGATAGTCTAGGTTATCTCGTTCCACGTCTAGAAAATTATGAAATTGAACCTCAAGATGGGGACGATTTATACTTAACATTTGATCATAAATTACAAGTTCATTTAGAAAGTATTCTAAATATTGTTCAAGAGGAAAATTCACCTAAAGCTGTAACTGCAACGGTAATCAATCCTAAAAATGGTGAGATTATTGCTTCTGCACAAAGACCATCTTTTAATGCGACGACATTAGAAAATATAGATGCGTCTTGGCAGAATTTATTAACGGAGTATACGTTTGAGCCTGGATCAACGATGAAGGTTATTACTTTAGCAGCAGCCATTCAAGAAGGTGTATTTAATCCCAATAAATATTTTGAAACAGGTACGATTCGTATTCATGGAGAAGCCGTTCGAGATCACAACAATAGTGGTTGGGGTTGGGTATCTTATTTAGAAGGATTATCTCGCTCTAGTAACGTATTAATGGTCGAACTGATTGAAGCTATGGGACATGATGTTTGGAAAGAATATCTAGATGCATTTGGTTTTGGACAAGCAACAGGGGTTAGTTTACCGTATGAGCAAAATGGGAATAACCCTTATGGATCGATGATTCAAAAAGTCAACACAGGTTTCGGACAGGGTATTTCAGTTACTCCAATCCAGATGTTACAAGCTTTTACGGCTATAGCTAACGAAGGACAGATGATGAAACCGAAGTTTTTAAATAAGACAATTGATAAAGAAACTGGTGAGGAAAACGTATTTGAGCCTGAAGTAGCTAATAATCCAATCACACCTGAAACAGCAAAAGCAACCTTAAGTTATCTAAAACAAGCAACTGAAATGGATGTAGCGGTAGCTAGAAATTATAAAGTTGAAGGGCAATCGATTGCAGCTAAAACGGGTACGGCTCAGATTTATGATGCAGAATTAAATCGCTATTCGAGTACAAAATATGTCTATTCTGTAACAGCAGCTTTTCCAGCTGAGGATCCAGAATACCTTGTGTATATTACCGTTCAAGAACCAAACTTGACTCCAGACGCAACTTCTGGAAGTGCAGTTGTTCAAAAAATTTACCATCCACTTGTAAAACGAATTGTTGACTTCAATGATAGTTCAGATAACCAGTCAGCTGGTGGAAATATTCACTATATTGAAACGCCATCGTTCTTAGATATGTCTGTAGAAGAGGCACAACAACAAGTACAAGAAAATGAGATTGACTATACTCTAATCGGAACGGGAACCGAAGTAGTTCAACAACTTCCATACCCTGACACACCGTTATTTGAAGAACAACAAGTTATTCTTATGACCAGTGGAGCTGCCACTATGCCTGATTTAACGAATTGGTCACGTAATGATGCGATGAAAGTAGCTGAATTAACAGGAGTTAATATGGTATTTAGCGGTGAAGGTTACGTTGTAAGTCAAAGTTTAGCACCAGGATTATATATGGATCCAGGTGAAGAAATTCAAATAACATTATCTCAAGAAGTAATCCAATCATCTATTGAGAATGATGCAATAACAGACGAAGAATAAAGTAAAAAATAAGTGGGAGCTGGACAATAGATCCGACTTCCACTTTTTAGTTATATCGAGTGTTACATAACTAAAGAAAGATAAAACGAACGATTATGATAATCAGCTAAAGCCTAAAATAACGTATTCGAATTTGAATAAGTATTGAGTCGTCATTCAGCAAACGATATAATTGAATTTGCTTGAATGAAGCTGTTTTTAAAAAAGAATGATCGTTAAAGGGAGAAAAAGATGGAAATTTTAAATGAAATGATATGGCCATTTGCAATAAGTTTTGTGAGTGTTGTATTACTTATGCCATTAATTATACGTTATTTTAGAGAAAAACAATTAGGACAAGTAACACGTGAAGAAGGACCAAGTTGGCATGAAGCTAAAAGTGGTACACCAACAATGGGTGGAGTAGTTTTTATTCTATCAACTGTTTTGACAGCGATAATTGTATCGGTGATGGGTATTGGTCGTAGTTTATCTTTAGGCTTATTAGTTAGTGTGCTTGTATTATATGGTTTAATTGGATTTATAGATGATTTCATTAAATTATTCATGAAGAGAAATTTAGGCTTAACAAGCTCGCAAAAATTTATTGCGCAAGTTGTGATTGGCATTCTATTTTATGTTGTCATCCTGTTAAATGGATTTGATAATCAAATTAATCTAGGTTTCGTTGAACAATTACCTTTAGGCTTATTGTATGGCTTGTTTGCGGTAATCTGGATGGTTGGATTTTCAAATGCGACAAATCTGACTGATGGAATCGATGGTTTAATGGCAACGACTGGGACAATCGCTTATGGTGCATATGCTTATATTGCATTTTTACAAGAAGAGTGGGGTATATTAGTTTTTGCGCTAAGTGTGATGGGAGGGCTATTAGGCTTCTTCCTCTTTAATAAAAAACCGGCAAAAATATTCATGGGTGATGTGGGGTCACTGGCACTAGGGGCTGGTCTAGCCGCAATGTCTATCTTACTTCATGTCGAATGGACACTATTAATCATTGGAATTATTTTTGTTATTGAGACTGCTAGTGTAATGATTCAAGTAACTTATTTCAAAAAAACAGGGAAACGTATCTTTAAAATGAGCCCAATTCATCACCATTTTGAAATGATTGATTGGTCAGAGTGGAAGATTGTTGGAGTTTTTGGAACAATCGGTCTAATTGCAGCCATTTTAACAATAATCTTACTGTAAAAAGCAATTTAGAGGAGACATTTTATGAGTATGTACATGCAATTTAAAGGTAAAAATGTTCTTGTACTTGGTTTAGCAAAAAGTGGATACTATGCAGCAAAATTATTATTAGAATTAGGTGCAAATTTAACCGTTAATGATACAGCAGATTTAGCTGGAAATGCTGAAGCAAGAGAACTAGAAACACTTGGTGTCATGGTTATTTCAGGTAGTCATCCAGATGATTTACTGGATGCTGGGTTTGATTTCATCGTGAAGAATCCAGGTATTCCTTACACAAATCCAGTTCTAGATAAAGCATCTAAGTTAGGTCTTCCGATTGTAACTGAAATTGAAATTGCGAGTTCTATAATGGAAGCATCCGTAATAGGGATTACGGGAACAAATGGTAAAACAACGACAACATCGATTATTTATGAAATGTTGAGTTTAGAACGTGAAAGTGGATCAGCTTATGCGATTGGGAATATTGGTGTTCCAGCGAGTAAAGTTGCATTAAGTTTAAAAGAGCAAGATGATGCGGTAATCGAACTATCTAGTTTTCAATTAATGGGTGCACCATCCATTCATCCAGAGATAGCGGTGATAACGAATCTTTACTCTGCTCATTTAGATTATCATGGATCACAAGAAGCGTATGAAGAAGCAAAAATGAATTTAATCTTAAATCAAACTCCGAGTGATTATGTCATTTATAATGCTGATCAACCTCATTTAGTAAAATGGGTTGAACATAAAGGCAAAGCTCAACGATTACCGTTCTCAAGAGAAAGATTCCTTGAAAAAGGGATTTGTGCAGTAGACGGGAAGATTTATTTTAACCAAGAAGAAGTAGCAGATGTTTCGGATATCTTTTTAAAAGGATTACATAATTTAGAGAATTTCTTAGCGGCTATTGGTGTTGCAAAAGTTAAAGGTGTCTCAAATGCGGTAATTCAACAAGTACTCCGACAATTCCAAGGAGTAAGGCACCGAACACAATACGTTCGAGAATTTGAAGGTCGCATATTTTACAATGATTCTAAGGCAACAAATATTGAAGCTACAGAAAATGCTTTAAAAGGCTTCGATCAACCAATTATTTTACTAGCTGGTGGTTTAGACCGAGGTAATACGTTCGATGCATTAGTTCCAGCATTAAAAAACAATATTAAAGCTGTCGTTACTTTTGGTGAAACGAAAGAAAAAATGACGGATGCAGCGAACAAAGCGGGCATTACGAAAGTCATCAAAACAACCGATGTAAAAACTGCTGTACCAGATGCTTATGTATTAAGCGAACCGGGCGATGTGATTTTACTTTCTCCTGCTGCAGCAAGTTGGGATCAATACCCCAACTTTGAAGTCCGTGGAGATGTATTTATAGAAGCGATTGAGGAGCTAATTGACTCAAAGAACCATTAAAAGGAGATACAAGAATGAGAGTACTTCTAACAGGTGGCGGAACGGGTGGACATATTTATCCGGCTCTCGCTGTGGCAAGACGTTTAAAAGAAACAAATGGCGATGTCACATTATTATATGTAGGGACGGAACGTGGATTAGAAAGTCGAATTGTTCCACAAGAAGGTATTACTTTCCGTTCGATTGAAATTGAAGGTTTTAAGCGTAAGCTTAATTTTGACGGTATAAAATACAATATGCGCAGTGTTGGTTTATTTTTAAAAAGTATTCGGGAGTCGAAAAAGATTATCCGAGAATTTAAGCCAGATGTCGTATTAGGAACGGGTGGTTATGTGAGTGCCCCAATTTGCTACGCAGCAGTTAAAGAGGGCGTACCAACTGTTGTTCATGAGCAGAATAGTTTCTTGGGTTTAACCAATAAGTTTTTAATTCGATATATTGACCGCTTAGCGGTTAGTTTTGACGATATTTTTTCACAAGTAAAAGGCAATGAAGATAAAGTGGTATTCACGGGTAATCCTCGTGCTCAGGAAGTTACGAAGGGTGCCATGCCAATGGTCGATACTATTTATGGATTGGATGTTACAAAGCCGATTTTATTAATATTTGGTGGAAGCCGTGGAGCAGCTCGAATTAATCAAGCGGTTGTTGAGGCGTATCCTGAATTAGTCACAAGAGACTATCAAGTTATTTTTGCGACTGGTGAAGAGTATTATGACAGAATTTCCAAAGAAATGGATCAAATTGCGCCATTAAAACGCAATCCACATTTTGTCGTGAAGCCATACATACATGATATGATAGAAGTACTTCGTCATACATCAACCATTATTAGCCGAAGTGGAGCAACAACAATTGCTGAAATTACGGTTCTTGGTATTCCAAGTATCCTGATTCCATCACCCAATGTAACCGAAGATCATCAAACAAAAAATGCGATGAGTTTAGTGAATAATCAAGCCGCTATTTTACTAAAAGAAGACGATTTAAATGGCGAAAGCTTGTTGAAACAAATTGATTATTTAATGAATAATCAAGCAGTACGAGAGACGATGGGTGAGCGAGCGCTTGAACTCGGTGAACCTTATGCTACCGATCAATTGATTCAAGTTATGCTTGATGAAATAAAACAAAAATAATGCCTCTGAAAGGAGAAGTACCTATGGAACATGCTGAAAAAATAAATGAAGCCGAAAATAAATATGAAATGCCATATTATAAGGTGTTGCAACGTTATATACCAATTGTAGTCGTTAACTTAATTTTTATTTTAATCATGGCTTATTTTATTAGCCCGTTAAGTAAAGTGGGTACAATCTCTGTGGAAGGTACTCAATTTGTATACGATCAAACAGTATTAGATGAAAGTTTAATTCGAACAGGAGATTCTGTTTTGGAAATGGCCCGAGAAACAGATACGATTGCCGAAAAGATTACATCGAATATTCCACAAGTGAAAAATACGAATGTAGCCATTTCAGGATTTAATGACATTAAGATAAGCGTTGAAGAGTTTGAAACGGTTGCTTATATTGCCCAAGATGGCATGTATTTAAGAGTCCTTGAAAATGGTAAAGTTTTGGATGATGTTTATTCAGTGTCATTAGGAAATCAACCCGTTTTATCGAGTTTTGGTGAGGGTAAAGCTCTGGATTTAATGATTCAAGAACTAGGAAAACTTGATTCATCTATTTTGAATTTGATTTCAGAAGTGGAATTAGTTGAACACCGATCGAATTCGCTATTTATTCAAGTCTATATGAATAATGGAAATCGTGTATTGTCGTCAATACCAACATTTGCAGAGAAGATTCCTTATTATCCACAGATGGTTGCAGCAGTAGCGGGTGAAAAAGGTGTCTTTGATATGGAAGTAGGCGTTTATTTCATTCCATTCGTAGACGGACAAGAAA
This sequence comes from uncultured Carnobacteriaceae bacterium, assembly GCA_964617265.1. GTDB lineage: Bacteria > Bacillota > Bacilli > Lactobacillales > Carnobacteriaceae_A > Atopostipes. The sequence goes on from CAZTXI010000010.1 coordinate 9,649, forward strand.
TAAATGAAGATACAGAAGTTGATGAAGAAAATCGCCAGTCACTTGAAGGATTTAATGGCTAGAAAAGACAGCTTTGCCTGTCTTTTTTCGCTTATTTAGAAGGAAATGAGTAAAATTTAAAAAGTTCTTAAGGTTTTGTTCGAGTTTCTTCAATTTGTATAGCTATTTATGGTAGAATTACGTGTATGAACAACAATTAACGTAATAATAATTAAAAATATATGAAAAATAAAAATGGAGGTTTCAATCTTAAAATGAAAAGCGGTATTTATGCAAGTTTAGATATTGGAACCACTTCAATTAAAGTCATCGTAGCGGAAGTACTTAATGGCCAAATGAATGTCATTGGAGTTGGAAATGAGCGCGCGAATGGATTAAGTCGCGGAATGATCGTTGATATTGATTTAACAGCTACTTCCATTCAAAATGCTATTCGTCAAGCGGAAGATAAGGCAGATGTAGCTATTAACGAACTAATTGTGGGTATTCCTGCAAATGACGTACAGATGAACTCTTGTTATGGTGGTATTTCAATCAATCATAATCAACAAGAAATTACAGATAATCATGTTAGAAGTGTCGTTGAAAAAGCAATAGAAGGCAGTTTAAGCCAAGAACGTGAAGTTGTTAGTATCACGTTAGATGAATTCACATTAGATGGTTTTGATGAAATTAAAGACCCTAGAGGAATGATTGGGAATCGATTAGAGTTTAAAGGATCAATCGCCTCATTACCAAGATCAATCGTACATAACATTCGCAAAGCAGTTGAGCGTGCAGGTTATTCGATACGAAATATTGTACTTTCACCTGAAGCAATGGGAGAAGTGGCTCTGTCAGAAGACGAGCGTAACTTTGGTGGGATTTTAATTGATATGGGTGGCGGTCAGACAACCGTTTCCGTGATTCACGAAAATCGATTGAAGCATGCGAAAGTTATTCAAGAAGGTGGCGAATACGTCACGAAAGATATATCGATTGTTTTAAATACAACTGTAAAAAATGCAGAAAAATTAAAACGTGATGTTGGTAATGCGTATTATCCAAATACAAACACTGAAAGAACTGTTGCAGTGGATGTAGTGGGTCAAAAAGAAATCACCAACATTAAAGAAGCTTATATTTCTGAAATCATTGAAGCGCGTTTAGCTCAAATTTTTGAACAGTTAAAATTCTCGTTAGACAATATTGGTGCACTCCAAATGCCAGCTGGTATCATTATTAGTGGTGGTGCAGCTTCGTTACCAGGAATCGATCGTTTAACGGAAGAAATATTTAACGTACCTGTTCGAATTTATGTTCCTGATTTTATGAGTGTTCGTTATCCAACATTCACAAATGCCATTGGTTTAGTTATAAAAGAAACTAATTTATCAGAGGTTGAAGAATTGATATTAGAATCGATTCTTAAAAAGACAGTAAGCCACCAGATGGCACGAACGGTTGTTCAACAACCTGTCAATGATTCAAATGAGTATGTACAGGAAGCATACGAAGAACCAAATTCTGCAGTTAATACTGAAAAGAAAGAACCAATTGGTGATAAATTAAAGAAATTATTTTCTGGATTCTTTGATTAATTTGACTAGTAGGTAGTAATACAATAAAAATAAAAAAATAAACGAAAATATTGAATGGATTGTTCTACAGGAGGAAAATAAATGGATTTAGAATTTGACAACATGCCATCACAAGGTGCAGTTATTAAGGTAATCGGAGTCGGTGGAGCTGGAGGAAACGCTGTTAATCGAATGATTGAAGAAGGCGTTTCTGGTGTAGAATTTATCGTAGCAAACACAGACGTACAAGCTTTAAACTTAATGAGTGCTGAAACTAAAATTCAATTAGGTCAAAAATTAACTCGCGGTTTAGGTGCGGGTTCAACACCTGAAATCGGTAAAAAATCTGCTGAAGAAAGTGAAGAAGCAATCGCTGAAGCACTACAAGGAGCAGATATGGTATTTATTACTGCTGGTATGGGTGGAGGAACAGGTACTGGAGCTGCAGGAATCGTTTCTCGAATTGCTAAAGAACAAGGTGCCTTAACGGTAGGAGTTATTACTCGCCCATTCTCATTTGAAGGACCAAAGAGAGCTCGTTTTGCTGAAGATGGTATTGCAGCAATGAAAGAGCACGTTGATACATTAGTTACGATTTCAAACAACCGTTTACTAGAAATTGTTGATAAAAAGACCCCTATTTTAGAAGCTTTCCGTGAGGCAGATAATGTTTTACGACAAGGTGTACAAGGTATTTCAGATGTTATTACAAATCCAGGATTTGTTAACTTGGACTTCGCTGACGTGAAGACAGTTATGGAAAACCAAGGATCAGCTTTAATGGGTATTGGTTCTGCAACTGGTGAAAACCGTACAGCGGATGCAACTCAAAAAGCAATTTCTTCTCCATTATTAGAAGTTTCAATTGAAGGAGCAGAAAACGTGCTATTAAATATTGCGGGTGGACACGACTTAACATTATTTGAAGCACAAGATGCAGCAGATATTGTTTCAGCAGCTTCTACTAGCGACGTTAATATTATCTTTGGTACAACGATTAATGAAAATCTAGGAGATGAAGTAGTTGTAACGGTTATTGCAACTGGAATCAAAGAAACTGCAATCCAGTCTGCTCGTCAAGGTGGTCAACGATTACAGCCAACTCGTCCAGCACAAACTCCAACGTCATCTGAACCAGCTCCAGCAGCTGCTCAAGAAAAAAACAATGACCCATTTGGAGACTGGGATATTCGTCGTGAAGCAAATTTAAGAGATCGTCATAATGCTGACTTAGATGAAGACACAGCGAATACTGCAACTCGAGGGAACGATATTTTTAACCGCTCCAACGAAGATGAAGTTGCTAAACAAGATGATGAATTAGATACTCCACCATTCTTTAAGAGACGTGGTAGAAATTAAGCCTATCGGTTAATTAAGGAGAGAATTTAAATGAATAACTTTAAAGACAAGCTAAATAGTTTCTTCTTATTAGATGATGAGGATGAAACTATAGGAGAGCAGGTTGCAGATACATCATCTGCGCCTGTGCAACAACCTGTTGTACAAGCTCCCACTCAAAAAAGAGAAACTCCTAAAACAGATAACCGTCTACACAGAAAGTCTGGAGGCGAGAATGTAGTGGCTATAAATCAAAAACAAGCTATTCAAAAACCACAAATTACCATTATAGAACCTAGACTCTATTCAGAAGTTCAAGAAGTAGCGGACTATGTTTTGGCAAGCCAAACAGTGATTGTTAATTTCAGACGAATGGATCATGAGCAAGCAACTAAAATGATCGATTTCTTAATGGGTGTAACATATGCGATTAAAGGAGATATTCAGCGTTTAGATGAAGAAATCTTTATCTGTACACCACAAAGTGTGACAGTAAATGGTTCTGAATTATCTGAATATGCGAACTCATTATTGTAATATTGAGGAGAAGATTTTAAAACATGGTAAATTTATTATTTTTATTTCGTGGTATTGTATTAAACATTATTGATATTTACAGGTTACTATTGGTTGTATATTTTTTACTCTCATGGTTACCTGGTGCTTATCAATCCACGTTAGGGCAATTATTAATGCGTATTTGTGAACCATACGTTGGATTTTTTAGACAATATATTCCACCCATCGGCTTTATTAGTTTGGCTGGATTAGCAGCGTATTTCTCATTAACTTTAGTTGAATACGGGGTAATAACTGTTCTTAACTTTTTAATCAGACTCTTCTATTAAAGGAGAAACTCTAATGATGAATATATACCAACACTTTCGAGATGACGAGCAAATATTTATTGATCAAGTTCTTGATTGGGTCGGACAAGTTGAAAATTATTACGCACCCTATTTAACACCTTTTTTGAATCCAAGAGAATTATTCATTGTTCAATCTCTTGTTGGACAGTATGATGAAATTGAGTTGTCAACTTTCGGGGGTCACGAGGATGCTGAGCAAGTTCGAGCATTTATTCATCCGCCTTACTATCAACCAACAGAAGATGATTATGAAATTACGCTGGTTGAAATAAATTATCCAACTAAATTTGCCGAGCTTTCTCATGGACAAATTATGGGTACCATTTTAGGCGCTGGAATTGTTCGTGATACACTCGGAGATATCATTACGGACGGCGAACGATGGCAAGTATTTATTGATTCAAATTTAAAGAATTTTCTCTTTTTACATGTTGAGCGGGTTGGACGTACGAATGTTCAACTGGAAGAATTTCCGTTAAATGAATCGATTCATTCCCTTGATAAATGGGAAGTTGAAGAGATTGTTGTAGCATCTTTACGTATAGATGTTGTTTTAGCTCGAGCATTAAATGTTTCAAGAAACCGTGCTAAAACATTCATAAACGAAAGTAAAATTAAGCTAAATTGGGTTGAAATAGAACGAGTTGATATTGAAGTTGTTGAACATGACATCTTATCCATTCGAGGTTTTGGAAGAATTCAGATCCGCGAAACAAAAGGCACAACTCGTAAAGATAACCTAGTATTAGAAATTGGTCGAATTGACCGGAATAAATAATAAAAAATGATATTGAAATAACGAAAGGGGATTAATATGGCCTTAACACCACTTGAGATACACAACAAAGAATTTCCAACAAAAATGCGTGGATATGATCAAGATGAAGTCAATGAGTTTCTAGATCAAATCATTCGTGATTACGAAATGATGATTCGTGAAAACAAGGATCTAAAAGATAATCTTGAAATCGTGAATAAAAAATTAGCTAATTACGAAGAAATGCAAGAATCATTAAACAAATCAATCCTTGTTGCACAAGATGCTGCTGACCGCTTAAAAGTTAACACAGACAAAGAAATTGAAGTTTTAAAACTTGAAGCGAATAACTATGTTGATAATACAAAACAAGAAGCAGATAGTTATGCAACAGAAATTCGTAAAGAAGCAGACCAATACGCAGAGAATGTACATAAAGAAGCAGATAATAATGCTGACCGTTTATTACAAGAAGCCGTATTGAAAGCACGTAAAATCGAAGATGAAACAGAGGCATTAAGAAAACAAAGCCGTGTTTTTAGACAAAGGCTACAACTCCTTATCGAATCTCAATTAGAACTTCTTACAAAAGAAGAGTGGGACAATTTACTGGTTGGAAAACAAATTGAATATCCAGATACCGATACGATTGAAGAAGTCGAAAAAGAATTAGAAGAAAAAATTGAGACAGAGCATATCGAAGATGATTATGACCAAGCAGAAGATAATGATGTAGAGGTTGTAGCATTCGAAACAGATGACTCCGTTGAAGAGGTTGCATTTAACGACGAAGACCATTATAATAATGACGATTCAAATGAAGAAGCATCTGATGAAACTGATAAGGAATACGAAGAAGGTACGATGCCAGCTATCGAATTCCCAGAAACTACAGAAAAATAATTAAATAAAACTAAAGGAATACGATAGTCTGAACCCCTTGGATATCTTTCAAAACGAAAGAAAGCAGAGAGTCAACGGTTGGTGCGAGTTGAGCAATGTTCAAACTATTATCATCCGATATTTTATCAGTGAAAGCACTTATTGAAATAGCTGATAATGTTACTCTGCATTAAAGAGACTTGAGTAAAACTAACATAACTCACTGTTATTTTAGTTTAAAAAAAGGTGGTACCACGAGATTTCGTCCTTTATAGGATGGAATCTTTTTTTGTTATATCAAAAGAAAAATTTATTATGGAGTTGAAAATTTTGGAAATCAAAGATACTTTAAATTTGTTGAAAACTAAATTTCCAATGCGTGCTGGTTTAGCGAATAAAGAACCAATGCGTCAAGAGGAATGGGAACAACAAAATATTTACGAACAACGACGCAAACTAAACGAAGGAAAACCGAAATTCATTTTACATGATGGCCCTCCTTTTGCAAACGGTCCAGCACATATGGGACATGCACTAAATAAGGTAACTAAAGACTTTATCGTTCGTTACCGTTCAATGTCTGGCTTCGATGCTCCTTTTGTTCATGGTTGGGATACGCATGGATTGCCTGTTGAACAAGCTTTAACAAATCAAGGTGTTGATCGTAAAACAATGTCGATAGTCGATTTTAGAAAACTTTCTGAAGAGTATGCACTTGGACAAATCGATATTCAACGCGAAGCATTTAAACGCTTAGGTGTAACCGGTGAAATTGATGCTCCATACATTACATTGTTACCAGAATACGAAGCGGCTCAAATTCGTGTATTTGGTAAAATGGCTGAAAAAGGCTATATTTATCAAGGTAAAAAGCCAGTTTATTGGTCACCGTCGAGTGAATCAACGTTAGCTGAAGCCGAAATTGAATACCATGATGTTCGTGGTCCAAGTATTTATGTGGCTTTTCCAGTTAAAGATGGTAAAGGTGTCGTAGATACGGATGCAAAATTTGTTATTTGGACGACAACACCATGGACACTTCCTTCGAACTTAGCCATTGCTGTACATGAACAAGGTATTTACAACATGGTTCAAGTAGGCGACGAAAAATATATTGTTGGAGCAGACTTGCTTGGTAAGTTATCAGAAAAATTAGGTTGGGAAGATGTCGAAGTTCTTAAAGAAATCAAAGGTAAAGAACTTGAATATGTAACGGCACAACATCCGTTTATCGACCGTGAATCGTTATTAATCTTAGGAGACCATGTAACATTTGAAGACGGTACAGGTCTTGTTCATACAGCACCTGGACATGGGGACGAGGACTACATTGTAGGACAAAAATACAAATTAGATGTTCTTTCACCAATTGATGACCAAGGACATTTCACAAATGAAGTTCCTGAATTAGAAGGTGTATTTTATGATGATGCTAACCAAGTTATTACAGGCTGGTTAGAAGAAAAAGGTTTATTACTCGACCTTTCATTCTTTACACACAGCTACCCACATGATTGGCGTACGAAAAAACCGGTAATCTTCCGTGCAACACCACAATGGTTTGCATCTATTGATGATTTCCGTCAAAACATTTTAGAAGAAATTGATAACGTTGAATGGTTATTGCCATCTGGTAAGCCTCGTATTTACAACATGGTTCGCGACCGTGGTGACTGGGTTATTTCACGTCAACGTAACTGGGGTGTGCCACTACCAATTTTCTATGCGGAGAATGGTGACGCAATTATTACGCCTGAAACCATTGAACATGTAGCAAACTTATTTGCAGAACATGGATCAACAGTATGGTATGACCGTGATGCGAAAGATTTATTACCTGAAGGGTTCACACATGAAGGTAGTCCAAACGGTGAATTTACAAAAGAAAAAGATATCATGGATGTTTGGTTTGATTCAGGGTCTTCTCATGAAGCTGTTTTACGTCAACATAAAGACTTGCAGTTCCCAGCAGACTTATATTTAGAAGGTTCTGACCAATACCGTGGCTGGTTTAACTCAAGTTTAACGACAAGTGTGGCCATTAATGGTGTAGCACCTTATAAAGCTGTTCTTTCTCAAGGATTTGTTTTAGATGGCGATGGCCGTAAAATGAGTAAATCAATCGGAAACGTCATTGACCCGATTAAAGTCATGAACCAAATGGGTGCTGATATTGTTCGTTTATGGGTATTAAGTACTGATTCATCATCAGATGTTCGGGTAAGTATGGATTTATTGAATCAAGTTTCTGAAGTGTACCGTAAAATCAGAAATACATTACGTTTCTTAATCCAAAACACAGAAGACTTTG
>CAZTXI010000011.1:0-9492 GCA_964617265.1 uncultured Carnobacteriaceae bacterium
GTGTCGCTCCACAGATACTTGCTTGAGAAGATGAACCATTTGATTCTAAAACTTCTGAAACAACACGAATCATGTATGGGAATACTTCTTCATTTGGAATAACAGGTTCTAAAGCACGAGCACCTAATGCACCGTGTCCAATTTCACGACGGCCTGGTGCGCCAGTTCTTCCTGTTTCTCCTACAGAGAAGTTCGGGAAGTTATAGTGGTGAATGAAACGACGTTTTTCTTCACTACCTAAACCATCAATAATTTGGTATTCGTTTAATGGTGCTAAAGTTGTTGTCGATAAGGCTTGTGTTTGACCACGAGTAAATAAACCTGATCCATGAACACGTGGCAATAAACCAACTTCTGAGTCTAATGGACGAACTTCTGTTAATCCACGACCATCTGGACGAATTTTTTCTTCTGTAATTAAACGACGTACTTCATCTTTTTCTAAGTTGTTTGCAACTTCTTTTACGTCTTTCATTAACTGCTTATAGTCATCTTCTGATAAATCAGCGTCTTCATATTTCACTTCGTAAGCTGCTAAAATTGCTTCTTTTACAGCTTCTGTTGCTTCAGCACGTTCTTGTTTATCAAAAATTTGAATAGCATCTTTCATGCTTTGGTTATAAGCTGCTGAAATTTCATTTGTTAAAGCTTCTGCTGGTAAAACAAGTTCCACTTCCATTTTTTCAACGCCGATTTCAGCGATAATTTCTTCTTGGAATTCACATAGAACTTTAATTGCTTCGTGACCGAATAATAATGCTTCTAGCATATCTTCTTCTGATACTTGATCAGCGCCACTCTCTACCATGTTAATGGCTTGTTTTGTTCCTGCAACCGTTAAGTGAATATCCGATTGTGCATCTTGCTCTTCTGTTGGATTTAAAATTAATTCTCCATCAACACGAGCAACGTTAACTCCTGCAATCGGACCGTTGAAAGGAATTTTTGAAATTCCTAATGATAAACTTGATCCTAACATAGCCATCATTTCTGGCGAGTTATCTGGATCGACAGATAAAACAGTGTTAATAATTTGTGTGTCGTTACGGTACCCTTCTGGGAACATCGGACGAATTGGACGGTCAATTAAACGCGCTGTTAAAGTTGCGTTTTCTGAAGGACGCCCTTCACGTTTGATGAATCCTCCTGGAACTTTCCCTGCAGCATACATTTTTTCTTCATAATTAACTGTTAGCGGGAAAAACGGTAGTGGTGAAGGCTCTTCTTTACCTACTACTGTTGATAAAACTACTGTGTCTTCATAACGAACAAGTACTGCACCTGAAGCTTGTTTAGCTAATTGACCAGACTCAACAATCAGTTCACGTCCAGCAAATTCCGTTTTAAAAATCTTTTTCTCAGACATTAAATTACTCCTTTTCTTTTTAGAAACAGGAAGGCTACTACTAAACAAATGTCAAAATTTATAAGCGATAAATCTTCACATTTGGTTAGTAGTTGTATACTCCCTGAATCTTGTTTAATAAGTGTATTTTCTCTAAAAAGAAAGCGAGATTCAAGAGAATCCCGCTTTTCAACTCATTGCTTTTGTCGATTAACGACGTAAGCCTAATTTTTGAATTAAGTCACGGTAACGTGTAACGTCTTTTTTACGTAAGTAAGCTAGTAAGTTACGACGGTGACCGATTTTTTTCATCAATCCACGTTGTGAATGGAAATCACCTTTGTGAGATTTCATATGCTCGTTAAGGTTGTTAATATCGTGTGTTAATAACGCGATTTGAACTTCTGGTGAACCAGTGTCCCCTTCTTGACGTGCATATTCGTTGATGATTGCTAATTTTTCGTCTTGTGCTAATGTCATGTTTTTCACCTCTCTTGTTTTATGAATCCAATTACCTAGACATTGTTGGTGATTCAAATATCCAAGTAATGGTCTTAGTGTTTACTTGTAAACACCTAGATAAGAATACAAGATTTCATTGAAATAAGCAAGTTATTTACTTGAAATACTTGTTATTTTAACTGTATTTTTAATTATTTTGCTTGTAATTCTAACATGATGTCTCTTATACCGGCTGCTTTTTCAAATTCCAGATTTTTAGCCGCATGACGCATTTCAAGTTCAAGTGTTTCGATTAACTCACGTTTCTCATCTCTAGATAGTTTATTCACGTTTTCAATTGAGAAGTCTGAATCCATATCTTCCACAATTTTTGAAATGCTGATGGCATCTCGCACATTTTTACGAATGGTTGTTGGGGTTATACCGTGTTCTTCGTTGTAAGCTTTTTGTATGCCACGACGTCTTTCCGTTTCATCAATTGCGTAGCGCATAGCGGAAGTTATTTCATCCGCATACATAATAACTTTACCATTCTCATTACGAGCAGCACGACCAATAGTCTGAACTAAAGATGTCTCATTTCTTAAGAAACCTGATTTATCCGCATCTAAAATCGCAACCAGTGAAACTTCAGGAACGTCCAATCCTTCTCGTAAGAGGTTTATACCAATTAAAACATCGAATTCACCCATTCGTAGATTACGAATAATTTCTGTTCTTTCTAATGTTTTTACGTCACTATGAAGGTATTCAACCTTGATTCCAACTTCTTTAAAATATGCCGTTAGATCTTCAGACATCTTTTTGGTTAGTGTCGTAATGAATACTCGTTCATTTCGTTCAATACGGATATTGATTTCATCGATTAAATCATCGATTTGTCCCGGGATTGGTCTAACTTCAACCACGGGATCGAGTAAACCTGTTGGACGAATGATTTGTTCGACAATTTTCGCTGAACGATTGGTTTCGTAGTCTGCTGGTGTAGCTGAAACATACGTAATTTGTGGAACACGCTCTTCAAATTCTTCGATAGTTAATGGGCGGTTGTCTAATGCACTAGGCAAGCGAAAACCATGCTCGACTAACATTTCTTTTCGAGAACGGTCTCCTTTATACATCCCACGAATTTGTGGCATTGTCATATGAGACTCATCTACAATAAATAGCGAATCAGATGGAAAGAAATCTAATAACGTATACGGTGGCTCTCCTGGTTTACGGCCATCTAAGTGTCGAGAGTAGTTCTCAATTCCACCTACATACCCCATTTCATTCAGCATCTCTAAATCATAGCGCGTTCGTTGTTCTAAACGTTGTGCCTCTAAGAGCTTGTTATCATTTCTTAACAATTCAAGTTGTTCATCTAATTCTAGGTTAATGGTCTCAATCGCATGTCTCGTTTCTTCAGAAGTCGAAACAAAGTGAGTGGCCGGGAAAATGGCTACATAAGATAAGTCAGCCAGTATTTCACCCGTTAATGAATCAATTTCACGAATGCGATCAATTTCATCCCCAAAAAATTCTACACGAACGGTTGATTCCGCACGTGATGGTAAGAAAATCTCCACAACGTCCCCTCTTACTCTGAAGCGACCTCGTTGGAAGTCAATATCATTCCGTTCAAATTGCATATCGACTAATAAACGAAGCAAATCATCTCGACTAATCTCCATACCTGTTCGAAGTGATTTCACATGCTTCTTATAATCCTCTGGGTTAACCAATCCATAAATACAAGAAACAGATGCAACAACAATTGTGTCTCTTCGTTCAACAAGGGAACTTGTAGCCGAGTGACGCAATTTATCAATCTCATCATTGATGCTGGCATCTTTTTCGATAAACGTATCCGTTGACGGGACATACGCTTCTGGTTGGTAATAATCATAATAACTGACAAAATATTCAACGGCATTATCTGGAAAGAACTCTTTAAATTCTGAGTACAATTGCCCAGCTAACGTCTTATTATGTGCAATAACGAGTGTTGGTTTATTGACTTGTTCAATTACATTGGACATTGTAAATGTTTTCCCAGTCCCAGTAGCACCAAGTAGTGTGAGCTCTTTGTCGCCATTTTGAATACTTTCTACAATTTGGCGGATAGCTTCTGGCTGATCGCCACTTGGTTTATAATCGGAATGGATTTTGAATTTGGATTCTTCCATAGTAATTTCCTTTCTGTATTAGCCTATCTGTAGAAAAACTATAGCATATTCATAACAAAAAAGCCCCCCTGTGATTTGCATCAAACAGGTGAGCTTATTGTAATCAATAAGTTAAAATTAGTTTTTGTTAACTAATTTAGTTAAACGTGATTTTTCACGAGCAGCTTTGTTTTTGTGGATTAATCCTTTAGAAGCAGCTTTATCAATTGATTTAGTTGCGTCTTGTAATAATTCTACAGCGTTATCTGCATTGTTTACTACTGCAGCTTCAACTTTAGCCATTGCAGTACGAACTGCTGTTGCTTGTCCTTTTTGACGAGCGCGTGTTTTATCGTTTTGACGAATACGTTTGATTGCTTGATCTGAGTTTGCCATTTAATTTTCTCCTTTAAAATAATTTAAATGTTGTTATATAATAATTAAATTCATATCGAACATTTTTTAACATGTCATAGTATACAAAATATTTCAATGAATTGCAATCTTTCTGAAATATTTTATATATTTATGCTTATGCGTTCACTTTATTTTGTTGAGCAAAGCGCATAATAAATAACTCAACCTGTAATTCTTGATCGATTTGCCCCGTCTTCATATTGTAATCCGCATCAATTAAATAATCTAAAGCTTCAGATAACAAGCCTTGATCATAACGTCTAATATTTTGAACCGCTAATTTTACTCGATACGGATGTACTTTTAGAACTTTGGCAATATCAGTTTGCTGGTAGCCTTGTTTTTGTAAAATTTTAACTTGTAACAATAGACGAAATTGAGCGATTAATAATGCAACAATTTTTATGGGTTCTTCTTTTTGAACTAATAAATCATGATAGGTTTCAATTGATGCTTCCACTTGGTTATTTAAAACTAACGTATTTAATTCAAAAACATTTTGTTCTAACGTTTTTGGAACTAACTGACGAACAGAATCGATTGTTATATTTTTTGACTCAATATGCAACATAAATAACTTATCGATTTCATGCATCATTTTCGTTAAATTACCATCCGTTCGTTCCGTAAAAAGTTGGAAAGCTCCTTCAGAAAAATGATAGCCCTTTTCTTTCACAATTTCTTTAATATATTGATTCGCTTCGTTTGGATACGGTGATGAAACATCAATAACTGTAGCCGTACTTTCTAACAATTTCGTAACTTTCTTTCTGCGATCCAATTTCTCGTATGGCGCAAAGAACACAAGAATCGAAAAATCAGCTGGATTCTCTAAATAATCCAATAACTCTTCTAATGAATGATCCGGTGCCCCTTTTACATTCTGTCCCGTTAAGAAAAATGGATTTTGTACAAAAACTACTTTTCGATCGCCAAAGAATGGAAAAGAAGATGCTTCAAATAAGGCTTCGCTGATCGAAAATTCTTCCATATCAAAATTAGCAAAATTTAAATCAATAGACTCTTCATCTAAGGCTTCGTCAATAATTGCTTCTCTGATTCTTTCAACAAAATATTTTTCTTCTCCTAGAACTAAGTAGACTGGTGCAAAATGTCCAGTTCGAATATTTGCAATTTCTTTTTGTATATTTTTCATGTATTCACCTATTTTTATGTACTGTTTGGAGATCCGTTAACCATTTATCCATAAATGGGATTTTGAAATAGCGAACCATAATCGCTCCCGTTTCATTGGTTGAATAAATCGATACGTCGTATTTCTCTAAGCGCTGAACGACTTCTTGATGCGGATGTCCAAATTGGTTATTAACCCCTGCTGATATAAGAGCAGTCGTGGGTTTTAGCTGTTTTATAAAATCTTCTGTTGTTGAGGTTTTACTACCGTGATGGCTAACCTTTAAGTAATCCACCTTTAAATTTTGGTAATCTGTCAGCAAATTAAGCTCTGCTTCTTTTTCAATATCACCTGTAAACAACCAATTATCCTTACCAAGTGTAACATATAATACCAAAGATTGATTGTTATTATTTTTAGAATACGTTCCACTTTTGGGATGAAGAGCTAGTGTATTTTCTGTTGGTAAGTTAAGAACTTCAGGTGCCGAAACGATTGTACGTTTCATCTTTTTTTGTGTTTTTATTTGTTCAAAAATACTTTTATCTTTGAAGGTAACTTCAGTGGTTGCTATTTCACGTATCGGTATTTGCTCTGCAATAGCCTTTATTTCACCACTATGATCTGCATCCGCGTGTGTAATATATAATCGATCAATCTGGCTAATCCCTAATGATTTTAAGGCCGGTACAGTCACATCAGTCCCGATTAAAAATGGGTGTTCTCTTTCTTTCCATGGTTCAACTTTTGTAGACCAACGTAATTGTCCACCCGTATCAATTAAAGTTATTTTCCCAGTCAAAGGTTCTTTAATCACAATCGAATCGCCTTGACCAATATCTAACATCAATACATACCCCACTGGTGAAATCCGATTAAAACATAAGCAAGTTATTAATAAGATGATTGCACCAATCGATGGTTTATTCTTTTTTTCAAGCTTTCTTACAATTGAAAAAATAGCTATAATCAAAAGGAACATCATCACCCATGGTAAACGCCCTGTTACAAAAGAAAAATTAACATAATTGGTTAACAAACTGGTAAATTTTTCAACAAATTCAATCATTAATAACAAAATATGTTCAATGAAATAAAAGAAATTTGTGCTCCCAATAAAATACGAAGATAAAAATAGCCCTAAAATACTTGGAAATAATACGATAGAAAAGAACGGTATAAATAGACTATTTGCGAATACCGAAACCCAAGGTATTTCAAAAAAATGATAGGTTAAAATTGGTAAACTGACTAAACTAGCTATAGCTGAAAATAGTAAAGCTGTTTTTATACTCGATTGTTCTCGAGTCCATTTTTGTTTACTAAATAGAATAAATACAAAACTAAGTAAATAACTAAGCTGAAATGATAACTGTAAAACTCGATAAGGATTAAGTAGTAAAATAGCCATAACACTTATTGACCACGCATCGATTGTATCAATATTCTGATTCAACTTCTTACATCCGAGCAGCATAATATTTTGAGTGACCGCTCGAAAAACACCAACCCCAAATCCTGCCAATGCACTATATAGGGGCAGTAATAATATAATCAGCCAGTCAGTTGTCTCATGTGTGAAACCAAAACGAAACATGATTTTTCGAATCATTTGAATCAGATACGAAATATGAAACCCTGAAATACTAAATAAATGAACGATACCTATATCCCGATAACTCTGTAATACTTCTTCAGAAAAATAACGCCGGTCAGAGAACAATAGCATACGAATATAACTAGCTATTTTAGGGGAAAAACAATTATTTATAGCTGTAAAAAGATGATGTCGATAGGTTGAAATATAAGCTCTTAGTGGTTTTTGAATAGTTGATTTTGATAATACTTCAATTCGGTCAGCTTGTAGTTCCCAGTAAATCGATTGTTGCTTTAAATAACTTTGGTAATCAAATTGATGGAAATTACGCTGTTGACTAGGGAGGTTCAAGGCACCTGTTACATGAATATAAGACATCGGTGGATTATGTAACCACAACTCTTTTTCAGTTTCCGTACTGACTTTATAAGTTACAATAATTTTTTCTTGATAATCATTCGTTTGAACGAGTCCTTCAAAACGAATACGATCTCCATTGACTTTCAAACTTGTTAAGTCTGGATAAACAAAAAAAGATGTCTCGTGTCCAATCAAATTAGAGCCTTCAATTCGTCTAAGGGTAAAAAGGGAGGTTGTAAAGCATAAGCCGACGAATAGTGTACAGAGCAATATTTTTGATTGTTTTAATAACACAACACGAAACATCCAGAGCAAACACATCAATAACCCAATAAAATGAAACCCAGTAGAAAAAGTGATTGAGAGTAAAATACATAATATGGCTGGAAATACCCATAGCACCTTGCTCATTCAGTCACCTTCAATAAAATTTAGTCTGTAAAGTTTTCTTGAATCTGTGTGAAAAAGTCCTCTGGCATATCAACTTGAATCATACGAATACCTGAATGAGCCATTAATTCACGAGCATATTCACTTGATCGATAATCATGAAGATAATACATATTTGATATTCCTGCTTGAATAATTGTCTTAGTACACTGTAAACAAGGAAAATGCGTTACATAAATATCGGCACCTTCGGTTGGTGCTCCGAATTTTGCACACTGGATAATCGCATTCACCTCTGCATGAACTGTCCGCACACAATGTCCATCCACAACATAACAACCTACTTCAGAACAATGAACATCTCCACTAACAGAACCATTGTATCCACCTGAAATGACGCGACGATCACGAACAACGGTTGCGCCAACTGCTAAACGCTCACAAGTACTTCTTGTGGATAGTAATAAACTTTGTGCCATATAATATTGATCCCAAGGAATTCGATTTGTCATTTTCATAGCCCTCCAATTATGTAAACATACTTAAATAATTAGTAGAATTATACTAAACCGTTTACTTAGAATCAATTTTTGTCTTGTTATTTTAATTAATTGGAGACCGTAATACTCTCTTTTAATTGATTAAAGGTTGCTTCTCCAATACCAGATACATTTTTAATTTCTTCAATTGTTTTAAAATAACCCTTTTCCTCTCGATACTGTAGGATATTTTCCGCTTTTGAAGAGCCAATTCCATTTAATGTCATCAATAACGATGCATCCGCTTCATTAATATTAATTTTAGTATCAGTAGAAGTTGTTGTTTCATTCACGGGACTTTCTATTATTTTTATATCTTCTTCCCCTACTTTAGGAATATAAACCACCATTTGATCTTCAACTTTTTGAGCAAAATTTATAGCTTTTGATTCGGCATCTTCTAATAATCCACCAGCCTTTTCAATGAGCTCAATGATTCGTTGTCCGTCTTCCATCTTATAGACACCAGGATTCGATACAGCTCCCTTGATATCGACCATAATGATGATTGGTTCAAAAATAACATTTTCTTCCGTTGTTAGATTTTCTTCTTCAATCACGGTTGCTTCTATTTCGTTAAAAAGAGATTCATAAGGATCAATTTCTGGTGACTCACTATTCTGATTGAGTAAATTGAATAATAATATCAATAGAAAACAAGCACTCACTATTAGAATCAAAATCAATTTCCAATATTCATCAACTTTAGCTTTTATATCATCCAATTTTTCTCACCTCATTTATCCCCTATATATATAATTTGCGAAAAAATCGTATTTTCGCGAAAAAACATTAAAGTTTTTTGATTTTATTGATAGAACGTTGTCTAATCAACATTCCTATTTTTATGGAATACTCGTTTATAAACTAATAGCAAAAAAAGAACCCACATTTAATTGTGAGTTCTCCTTAAAAAATTATGCGAGTTGTGGGGTTAATCCATTTTTTTGCATTTTATACATTTCTGCATACAATCCATCCTCTTTCAGTAAAGAAGGATGATTCCCATGTTCTACGATTTCACCATCCGCTAGAACTAAAATTTGATCAGCGTGTTGAATGGTCGATAAACGGTGAGCAATAATAAAAGTTGTACG
>CAZTXI010000011.1:9592-11772 GCA_964617265.1 uncultured Carnobacteriaceae bacterium
AAATAAGAATGGATCTTGAAGAACGATTCCCATTTCACCACGAACACTTTGGCGTGAATGACCTTGAATATTTTGACCATCAATGTTTATCTGCCCTTCACCTGAATCATAAAAGCGGAAGAGTAAATTCATTATAGAGCTCTTACCTGAACCTGTGTGTCCGACTAAAGCAACAGTCTGACCAGGTTTGGCCGTGAAATGAATATCTATTAATACGTTTTTATCCGCATTATATCCAAAGTGAACATGATCAAATGAGACTTCACCTTTTGAAACAATGAGTTCATTCTCTTCTTCTATTTCTGCTTCCCTATCCATTAATTCAAACACACGCTCACCTGAAGCGATTGCCTGTTGAACAAAGGACATCTGCATAATAATATTCTGTATCGGCATAAATATCCGTGTAATATAATCCACTAATACATATAATGTTCCCACTGAAACACCGAGAATACCATTTAAATATTGAGTCGAAAAATAAAATGTCAAACAAAGTAATGCAAAATGCTTTAATAAAGCACCCAGTGGGAATTGAGCTGCTGAATCGAGCAAGACATATTTTCGTTGTACGTCAAACCACTTATCATTCACATCTTGAAATTCGCCACGGATTTTATCTTCTTGTTGGAAAGACTGAATAATTGTCATCCCTTGTATAGACTCATTAATTTTGGCGTTCATCTCGCTATTTAATTCACGCTCACTGCGACTAAGACTTGAGGCATGTTTACTATAGAATCGATACCATAACGTCATTAGAGGAATCAAAATAAGCAGTGTGATCCCTAATCCTCGATGTAAACGTGCAATAGCAATATACGTTCCAATTAAATAAACAGCATTTAATAAAATATTACTGATTGTCGTTACATAAAATTGCTGGCGTAAAACTTCCGTATCATTTGTAATTCGAGCCACTACTTTTCCAGCAGGCAAATCATCAAAATAACGAATCGGCAATTTTTGTAAATGTTCATAGGCTTGATCACGAATAATTTTAATAATGCCATTCGCAGCTTTCGTTAAAACAAGTGAACTTATAAAACGAAAAATAGCCGTTACAATCATCAGTCCAGCAAATGTCAGTAGTAATTGAATCAATAATGGCCTATTCAATTCCCCTATTTCAGCCGCTGGTGTAATCACTTCATCAATCACACGTTGAGCAACTAGAGGAGTCGATAAATCCGTTGTCACTGCTGTAATAAGTAGTAAAAACCCAATAATAAAATAACTCTTTTTATAGGTCATGTAAGATAATAATCGTTTAATGGTCTTCATTATTCGTCACCTGCCTTTAGTTCTTGTCGAACAAATTGTTCGTAATACCAACCTCGAATAGCAATTAACTCATCATGCGTACCCCGTTCAATAATACGCCCTTCGTCTAGAACAATAATTTCATCCGCTTCTTTTATAGCAGATAGTCGATGCGTTGAAATGATGGTTGTTTTGTCTGCTCGATTTTCTTTTATATTTGCAATAATATTCTGCTCTGTTTTAGCATCTACGGCTGATAATGAGTCATCTAACATTAAGATTTCAGGTTCTTTAATTAAAGCTCTCGCTAATGAAATCCGTTGCTTCTGTCCTCCAGAAATCGAAACTCCTTTTTCACCAACTAAAGTATCTAGCCCCTCACTCATATTTTCTAAATCATCCGCAAATGATGCGATACGAATACTTTCTAAAATTTCATCATCTGTTGCTTCATTTTTTCCAAAAGCAATATTCTCACGAACACTACGCGAAAATAAAATATGGTCTTGCGGAACATAACCAATTAAGCGTTGTAATGCTTGATCTTGAAGTTCGGCTACATCTACATCTCCATAACGAAAACCGCCCTCACCTAATGGATATTGGCGTAGAAACTGACGTAACAAGGTTGTTTTACCTGAACCTGTTTTTCCAACAATTCCTAGCATTTTCCCTTTATTTATTTCGATATGTAACTCAC
Source organism: uncultured Carnobacteriaceae bacterium (assembly GCA_964617265.1). GTDB lineage: Bacteria > Bacillota > Bacilli > Lactobacillales > Carnobacteriaceae_A > Atopostipes. The sequence continues at coordinate 11,556 of CAZTXI010000011.1, forward strand.
TTAAATTATGGTCCGAACTCGTTGGATAGCGGAAATGTAAATCTTCTAGTATTAAACTTCCATCTGACTCAATAGCATGCGTACCATACTCTCCCATATCGTCTTTCGTATGAATAACCTCTTCAATACGGTTCATCGAAGCGCTACCTTGTCTTAGTACATTCGTTAATTCACCAACTGAAATCATTGGCCATATAATCATTTGTAAGTAGAGCTG
>CAZTXI010000011.1:11872-14400 GCA_964617265.1 uncultured Carnobacteriaceae bacterium
AAAACGGTTAATGACCATGAAATGGTGACACTCATCATTGAAATAATAATGACTAAAAATAACGTTGAATCCATTAAAACCATCATCCCGTATCCAGCTGTTTCAGCAATGGAACGAACATCTTGTGTAGAACGAGCCATTAAGTCACCTACACGGAATTTTTCATAAAATACCGATCGCATATTTAAAAAATGATTCATTAAATCGGAACGAATATTTCTTTGTAATTTTGCAGATCCCGTAAACAATAAATAAGACCAGAGTAGTTCTAAGGCATAAGAGGCCAATAAACTAATTACAAAAAGGATTAAAATTTGAACAAGTAACTCTGCAGTCAGTTCACCTCTCACGATATAATCAATTGTTTGCCCCATAATGTAAGGGATGAATACTCGGAACAGATTACTAAAAATCATAGCTAAAAATGATATCACATAAGATTTTTTGTATTCAGTAAAAAAATCTTTTAGTTTAAATAAAATCGAAAACATGGGGTAATTCCTCTCTTTTCATCTAATTTTTACGATAATTTGGCAAAAAAATAGCGCAACCCGTCAACAAACAGGTTGCGCTTTGTTTTAAATAATAGTTTAAAACATGCAAAAAGTCTCGTTAAAGGAAGGGATAAAATTATTCAATAAATTAGGATTATTCCATACGTTTTTCATTTTTCCCTACCCCCTTAAATATAATATAGTTATATTTTATCTTGTTTCATAAAAATATACAACTATATCATGAGATTTTCTCATTTTATTTTAATTTTAACTTAACTAACTAGCTTTTGCTGTTCATTATACATTGAAAACTTTTTCAAGCTCCAATGCTCTGATGTTTCTTTTTCTTTAATTGTTTCTAAAAAGTCCAAAGCATCCTCAAACGTTTTAACTGGGATTACTTTCATTTCAGTACCAATGTCTTCGGCAGCTATAAGTGCTTCATCATAATTTGATTGAATTTCAGGATACACAGCTGTAATTTCAGCAGGTATTTCATCATCAGGTGCAAAGAAGTATGCAGCACCCGCTTCATCTGCCGCAACAATCTTTTTGGCAATCCCACCAATTCTGCCGACGGTTCCATCTGGGGCGATTGTACCTGTTCCAGCAATTTTATGTGTCCCTAAAATATCTTCACTAATTAATTGATTTAATATTTGTAAGGAGAACATAAGGCCGGCTGAAGGACCACCAATACCTTCTGAATGAATTTCAACTTTTGGATCCGTCACTAGACTAGAGTTATCAACTAACCCAATACCTATACCTACAGCTCCTGTTTCGAGCTGAATTAACTCGCCTGTGACCGTATCTAATTCGCCATTTCGTTCAAATTCAATTTCAACGGTATCACCAACTGATTGTTGGCTAACATAATCGATAAATTCCTGTGAACTTTGAAAATGATTCTGATCAACTGCTTTTACAGTGTCACCAACTTTTAATTTACCATAAAAGTTAGATTTTTCAACAACCTGTAAAACATAGACCCCATTATAAACTAAATCATATTCGAGCTCTGCTGCTTCAAATGCTACTTGAATAGCCGTATTACTTGAACTTTTCATATAGTAGTTTTGAATCACATCGTATTCTTCATAATCGGACATATCACCAAACAATTCTTCTTCAGATAATAAATCTCTATAGGGAAGAATACTACTTAAAGCTGTTAATGGTGTTGCTTGCTGAATCCCAACCGTTGTAATGTAGAACTCACCCGGATCATCTGCTAACTGACCATCTACGGCCACCATATCATCTAAACCAAATGCAGTGCCCGGCTTTTCAATATAGTACGGTATGGGCTGAATGACAAATAAATAAATTATCACGAAAATAAAAAGTGACTTTAGCCATGCTGGTACTTTTTTCATGTCATCATCCTATCATTTTGTCGCGCGGTATTTTTCTTTCATTCGTTCTGCGATACTGTGTGGGACCATTCCAGAAACATCTCCATCAAAAATAGCTACTTCTTTTATCATTGATGAACTAACAAAACGATACTGTTCATCAGCCATTAAGAAGACGGATTCAATTTCTGGTTGTTGTGTTTTGTTCATAGAAGCGATATTCATTTCATATTCCATGTCTGTTAAAGAACGAATACCTCGAATCATAACATCTGCTCCCTCAGCTTTCGCTAAATCTACAATCAAACCATCCACATGTAAAATCACTCGTACATTATCATAAGAATCTTTTTCAATGACTTCGTTTATCATTTCTAATTTTTCTTCTGGTGTAAATAAAGCTCTTTTTGATGTATTCGTTCCAATCGCTACAATGACTTCATCAAACATCTTAGCTGAACGATTTAAAATATTTAAATGCCCCATTGTGAAGGGATCAAAACTCCCTGCATAAATTGCTTTTGTCATGAAATATCTCCTTTTAGATAAATTGTCAACGTAGTTTTGCCGTATTTTTTTAATTGCCAAATAGACAAATCACCAATCGTTTCAGGTAGTTCAACATCCCTACCCGTTTCACAAACTATCATCGCAATATCCGCTAATATATCAT
>CAZTXI010000011.1:14418-16470 GCA_964617265.1 uncultured Carnobacteriaceae bacterium
CGATTAACTTTTGGATATCTTCTGTAATCATTTGTTTAGCATATGGCGGGTCTAAAAAGACCAACTTAAATGGATTGTTGCGACTAGCCAATGTATCTAGTGCTAATCCAGCTGGTGTTGTGATTAATTCAAATTTATGTTCTTCTTTTGTCATTTGAATATTTTCTTTAATAATAGCTTGAGCTTCACGATTCATATCTACTAAAACTGCCTCATCGATTCCTCGTGAAACGGCTTCTATACCTAATGCACCACTACCAGCATATAAATCAAGTACTCGACCACCTCTAAAATAAGGTCCTATTATATTAAATAATGTTTCTTTTAACTTATCCCCAGTCGGTCTTGTATTATCGCCGGGTAAACTTTTCAGTGGTCTCCCACCATAATCTCCTGAAATAACTCGCATCAAATCACCCTAATCTTCACTTTCATTAAAACGTGCAGCTTTTGAGAACGTTTCTAATTCTTTTTTACGTTTCATATCATCAATTTCTTTTTGCATATCCGTTAAGACATCATCATAAGTAGTTGGTAAATCACGCAATAATGATTTCTCTACCTTTACAACATAATTCTCCTTGTTTAAACGCTCTACTGTTCGTTCAAAATCTTTTTCATCAACATATAATAAAGCGTAATCCATCTTGCTAGATATATAATGTAGTATGCCAAAATTCATTAAACGTTTTACATTTCGCTTTGAATTTAGCCATACAATTAAACCGATTCGATCTACAAAATCTGATTCGGTATTGATATTTTTTTGTTCGCTCACTTCTGTTCCTCATTTCTAGAAAATAGCATTTAAATAATTATAACAAAATAATGAAAAAATCTCTTGGAAAAATGACCGTGACTTAAAATAGTCGACCGGTTTCATCTCCAAGAGATTTATTACTTCTTTATTTATCTGAAAACTTATCATAAATCAGACTAATGTCACGTTCCAATTGGCTGAGTAATTCTGTACCTTGTACTTCATCCACTACACCCAATTCAATCGCAAAGTTTACTTTTTCAGAAAAACCGTACATTTTTGTATCGATAATTTCTTCATAGATTGGACAGGATAGACAGAGGGTTTCTTGATTATTTAGTATTTGTAAAATGCTATCGGCTTCTTCAATCAATAATTGAACAGCTGAATCATTCAATACATTATTATTCATTTATTATCCCTCCCTTTCTCATCCTAAAACATTAAATCTTTTGCGACTTATTTTTTCTTGTTTTTATTTGCTTTAGCGCGTGCATTTGAATCTAAGATAACTTTTCTTAAACGAATCGATTCAGGTGTTACTTCACAGTATTCATCATCTGCGATAAAGTTTAAAGATTCTTCTAGTGTCATAATCTTAGGCTCTTTAATAACACTTGTTTGATCTTTATTCGCTGAACGGACGTTAGTTTTTTGTTTTTGTTTGGTTAAGTTAATGGCTAGGTCGCCTTCACGGTTGTTTTCACCAACAATCATACCTTCATAAACATCTGTACCTGGTTCAACAAAGATTGTTCCACGGTCTTCTAAGTTCATGATACTGTATGTTGTTACTTTACCAGTGTCTGTTGACACAAGTGAACCGTTTCGACGTCCAGAAATCTCTTCTTTAATGGCTGGTTGGTAATCGCTAAACGAGTGGTTCATGATTCCATATCCATGTGTAATCGATAGGAATTCATTTGTGAACCCAATTAATCCACGAGATGGAGCCGAGAAGTAAAGACGCACTTGTCCATTTCCAGGATTTTCCATTTCAGTCATAACTGCTTTACGTAAGCTTAAACGTTCGATAACAGCACCCATGTATTCTTCAGGTGTATCGATTTGAACAGTTTCAAACGGTTCAGATAATACGCCATCGATCTCACGAGTAATTACTTTCGGTCTAGAAACTTGTAACTCAAAACCTTCACGACGCATGTTCTCAATTAGAATAGATAAGTGCAGTTCCCCACGTCCAGAAACAGTCCATGCATCTGGCGAGTCAGTCGGCTCTACTTTTAATGAAACGTCCGTTTGTAATTGCATATCTAAACGCTCAGCAATTT
>CAZTXI010000012.1:0-1441 GCA_964617265.1 uncultured Carnobacteriaceae bacterium
TAATTTCTTCTCTTAAAATTGCATCACTTTCACGAACAATTTCTAATTTTTCTTCAGTAATTTCTCCAAGTACGCGAACCGCTAAACCTGGTCCTGGGAATGGTTGACGCCAAACTAAATCAGATGGCATACCTAATTCTTCTCCAAGTGCACGAACTTCATCTTTGAATAAAGTATTCAATGGTTCAACCAATTCAAAGGCTAAGTCGTCTGGTAAGCCTCCTACGTTATGGTGTGATTTGATGGTTTCTGCAGTTTCTGTTCCACTTTCAATTACATCGGTATAAATTGTTCCTTGTGCTAAGAAATCGACGCCTTCTAACTTACGCGCTTCTTCACTGAATACTTCGATAAATTCGTTTCCGATAATTTTACGTTTTTCTTCCGGATCGCTGACTCCCTCAAGTTTAGTTAAGTAACGGTCAGCTGCCTCCACTAAAACGACGTTTAAGCCAAATTTATCTGATAAGCTATCCATGACCATTTCAGCTTCATTTTTACGTAATAAACCATGGTCAACAAAGATACATACAAGCTGATCTCCGATTGCTTTATTTAGTAAAACAGCTGTAACGGAAGAGTCTACCCCACCAGATAAGCCGAGCAGTACTTTTTTGTCGCCAACTTGTTCTCGGATTTTTTGTACTTCTAATTCAATAAATTGACCCATATCCCAATCGGCTTCAAAGCCAGAAATCGATAACGCAAAATTCTTAATGATTTCTAAGCCGTTTTCTGTTTCATTCGATTCTGGGTGAAATTGAACACCATAAAAGTTTTTTTCTGGATTATAAATCGCTGCATGTGGATCATGAGCCATTTTTCCTACCGATTCAAAACCGTCAGGTAGTGTTACAATTTGGTCATTTACGCTATGCCAAACCACTTCTGTTTCATTCAATCCTTGGAACAGCGGTACATTATCCGTCTTCAATTCAATATTTGTCGCTCCCATTTCACCATGGGTTGCTTCAACAAGGTCTCCACCTAATTGGTGTGCCATAAGCTGTGCGCCGTAATCAATCGCAAGAATTGGTAGACCTAATTCGTAAATCGCTGGATCGACGATAAAAGCGTCTTCGGCTTGAACTCGGCGAGGTCCACCTGTAAAAATAAGGCCTTGGACATTTTGTTCTTTCAAGGTTTCCATTGAAACGTTGTAAGGGTATAGCTCAGAATAAACTCCTAGCTCTCGTACTCGACGAGCAATTGTTTGATTGAATTGGCTCCCAAAGTCGATAACGGCTAGTGTTGGTACGTTTTTAGTGGCTGAATCTTTCATTTTCTCATATCCTTCCGCGTGCTAATGTTTGCGCAATAATATTTGATCAATATAGTGGTCCGTTGTTTTGTGTAAAATGACATCTGCTCTAAAACGAGTGGGTAAAATATAGTTTTCTAAGTTTTGTAGGTTGACCGTTTTCCAAACTTTTTTTGCATA